>JAJFBM010000045.1 GCA_020697135.1 Rickettsiaceae bacterium | reverse complement strand
GATTTATAGCCATTATAACAACCAATAAGTGCAATAATTACACCGAAAACTGCAGATTTTACTAAGCCAGAAATTACGTCTATCATTTCTAGATATTTAAAAGTATTTTTAACATAATACATTTTATTAAAACCAAGCTTATAAACACATACTAAATATCCCCCGAATACTCCTATTACATCTGCAACAATCACAAGACAAGGAAGCATAATTAAACAAGCAAGCAATCTTGGTGAGACAAGGTATTTAATAGGTTCAGTTGATAGAGTATATAAAGCATCTATCTGCTCAGTCACCTTCATTGTACCTATTTCAGCAGCTATAGCTGCGCCGACTCTTCCTGCAACCATTAAACCCGCCATAACAGGTCCGAGCTCTCTAGTAATTGATAGTACAACTACCGTTGCAACAGAGCTTTCAGCGGCCATAAATCTTGAAAACCCTGTATAGCTTTGTAAAGCAAGTACTGCTCCAGAAAAAAGCGCGGTCATCCCAACAACAGGTAAAGAGTAAAAGCCAATTATTTTGAATTGTGAGAAAATTGATTTAATATCATAAGGAGGTTTTAAAGCTCCTATTACAGCTTTTAATGAAAAAAATAACAAAGCCCCAGTTCTTTCGGAGGCTGTTAATGTACTTTTGCCTATGTCTTGTATTAAATTCATATTATATCTTGTTTAGTTAATTTTATACTACTAAGAATTAGTTAATTTTTTATTAATTAAACTAAAAAATATTTTAAGAGCATTTTTATAGCATATTTTATAATCAAAAGTAATTATTATTTGTAATAAAGTGTTATAGATTAGAATATGCATAAGCAAATAAAGTTAATGTATTTTTGCTTTATTTGAAAATAAAGGTAATATATGGGCGTGTAAACAGATTTTTTGTAAAGAGGTAATCATTTGATTAAAGATTATTCTCTATTTGTTAAGTAGAAAGATACTTTCTTGCATATCTATTACCTAAGGAAGTTAAATACTCGTAATTAAATCCTGCAATAGTTGACGCAATAAAATCAGGAGTAATATTTTTCCCAAAAATCTCTACATCATTTCCAACTTTATGGTATTTAATTGGTACTGATGAAATGTCAATTGTTACAAGGTCCATTGACACTCTTCCGACAATTTTTGCAGGAAAATTATTTATATAAACAATTCCTTGATTGCTGAGCAGTCTATTATAGCCATCAGCATAACCAATCGCTATTGTTGCAATGGTCGTTCCTGCTTTAATCTTTTCAGAACACCCATAACCTACCGTGTCGTTATTCGTAACGGTTTTTATTTGCAAAATTTTAGTTTTCAAAGTAATAACTTGAAGCATAGGGGAATTCAAGCCAGCGTCAGGACATGGATTTAAACCATATAAAGCCATTCCAGGCCTTAATAAGTCAAAATGATACTCGTGACCGAGAAAAATCCCTGAAGAATTAGCGAAGCTTGCTTTTACTTTAGGAAATAATTTTTTGATTTTCTTAAATCTCTCTAATTGAATAATATTATAATCATTATAGAAATCATCTGCACAAGCCAAATGGCTCATTACATATAATATGTTTAAAGCATTATTTTGTTTGATAGCTTCTATAATCTGTGGAATCTCGCTTTCTGGAATTTCTAACCTATTCATACCAGTGTTAAAATTAAGGATACAATCAAGCTTCCTACCGATTTTCAAAGCATAATCTTCCCATATTTTATATTGCCCTAAATGATTAATCACTGGCGTAAGATTATATTCATCAAATGCCCTCTCTTCATTATTCATTATGCCATGAAGGACAAATATAGATGCGTTAGCTGCAAGGGATTTGCGAAGTCTAATAGCTTCTTCAAGGTGAGCAACAAAAAATCTCTTGCAGCCCTCAGATAAAAGTTTTAATGCTACTTCATTTGCTCCAAGCCCATATGCATTAGCTTTAATTACTGCTGCAGTATCGACTTTTTGTATGGAATTTTTTCTTAAGCCGGCAACAAAAATTTCATTACCAGCTCCAAACGTGGAAGGAGAAAAAGAATTTCCAGGCTGCGATTTCGCTTTAGCAATGTTTCTTGATTGTATTACTGCTATTTCACTATTAGCTACTAATGACAAATAATTATAATTTGCAGCAATATTATTAAGATTGATTTCTAGAGTACTTGGATAATAATTCATGAAATAAGCTTTTTGCTCTTAAGTTTTATCTTTTAAAAAAATATTTTCAACGGCTGGATAAAGTAATTTATTATTTATAATTTACTATAATGCACTTCAACCCTTTTTTTTACTTCTTTAGAAACGAAATCTTCTATATTTCCACGAAGACTTGCAATTTCTTTCACGAGTTTTGAGGAGATAAATTGATTTTTTTCAGAAGCCGGTAAAAAAATAGTTTCGATATTCTCATCAAGCCTATGATTCATGCAAGCCATCTGGAATTCATATTCAAAATCTGAGACAGCTCTAAGACCTCTAATCAAAAGCTTTGCTCCGATTTCTCTTGCAAAATTCACAAGTAAGCCATCGAAAGGCTTAACAATAATATTTTTTACTTCAATATCAAGCTCTTTAAGGTGAGTTCTTACAAGTTCGCAACGCTCATCAACACTAAACATAGGTTTCTTACCATAAGCAGTAGATACTGCTATTACGAGCTCATCAACAATTTTATGAGCTCGTAATATTATATCAATATGTCCATTAGTAATTGGATCGAACGTGCCGGGATAAATCCCTATTCTATATTGTCCCATATTTTGTTATTTTGGGTTCCTTGATTTTTCTTCTAAAGTTTTAATCAGTTCATCTATTCCCTGTGAAGAAACAACACTATTAAATTCGGACCTTTGCGCTGTAATTAAGCTTACACCTTCGGTTACAACGTCAAATACAAAAAAGCCATTTCCTTTTCTTCTCACCATAAAGTCGACCTTTATATTATTAGCTTTAGAAGGAGATAATATCTCAGTTCTAACCGCATAACCATCTTGATTAACAGGTTTTACTTCTCTTACAGTTATTTTTTCACCCTTATAAGTTTTGATTTTATGAGCATAACTTTTTACAACATATTTATTGTAGATATTTCTAAACTGAATAAGTTTTTCAGGAGACAATGCTTTTCTTTGACGCCCTAAAGAGTAATCTGCCATCCAGGTTACGTCTAGATTTTTTTCCATTAAAGCTTGAGATTTAATAACTTTTTGATCTTTCGACAAACTATTATCATGCAATATTTTAAAAGCATCATCAATTAGAACTTGCACATAGTTATGAATATCTTGATTAGCTTTGCCTCCTGCAAAGCAATTAGTAAAGGTGACACATGAAATAACTAACAGAAATATTTTAAACTTATTCATTATTTATCCTTATATTGAATTATAAACGCTTACCGATATAATAAACTATAGAATAATATAGTTGCAATTAATTTATCTTATAATTTATTAGGAAATAATAATTGGTGATGGAAATATGACTAAACAACTCTAAAACTGCTAAAGACTATTCACAAAATCTTTAAGATAAAAGTAATTATTCCTTGTAATCTTTCTATTATCGCCAGAGTAATAAAATAAGCATTTATTATACGATATACAAATATATTGAGCAAAACACTTAAAATCTCTTCAAAGCATTATTTACCTTCTGTATATACCTAGCAATAGGTTATTATCAATATTTTCTTTCCTATAATTTTACACCTTAAGTCTTTCGTTATTGTGAGGAGATCTGTGAAGCGACCTATGAATATCTTCATAACAGCGTTCATGCAATACTAATATATTGGGATCGCTATGATGACATATTTATAAATAAAGATTTTTTCGATTAAAGGGATAAAGTCATCATTTTTATTATGATTATCATAATTATATTGAGACATATCTAAACCATTAAGATTAATTAATGGGAAATCCTTTAAGCATGAATAAGCTATAAATTCTTATATTGCTTCCCAAGTATTTTCCTACATTCTACAATTGTCGAAAACAATTATATGGTCATTGTCATATTAAATATTTTGCCTTTAAAAACAAATTACAAATGATATGTGATGCTTAAGAAGATGGTCGGGGCAGAGAGATTCGAACTCCCGACCCCCTGGTCCCAAACCAGGTGCGCTACCAGACTGCGCTATGCCCCGAAAATGACTAAATAAGAAATCAAGTACGAGATTATCTAACCGATACTAAGTCTTGATGATTTCTTTTAAAGAGATTTCATGTATTTAACGCAATTTTAAAGCATTGTCAAGACTGATTTAATATAAAAGTTATTTTATTTGAGCTTGATTTAAAGGCTCTACAAGAGATTTTACGAAAAACAACTTTCCTAAATTGAAGTTTATAGTTATAATTGCCAACTATCAATGACAAACGATTAAACTTATGACTAAGAGTTTTATAAAAGAATTTCAAGATAGAGGATATTTCTATCAATGTACAAATTTAGAAGCTCTAAGCGAGATTTCTTCCAAGCAAAATATAACTGCTTATATTGGCTTTGATTGTACAGCACGCTCGCTGCATGTAGGAAACTTAATGCAAATAATGATCCTACGTCTCTTGCAAAGATATGGTCATAAACCTATTATAATTATTGGCGATACTACTACTAAAATTGGGGATCCAACTGGCAAAGACGAAATGAGAAAAATTTTGTCTGATGAGGATTTAAAATTGAATATGCAAGGTATTAAAGAATGCCTAGCTAAATTTATTAAATTTGGAGATGGACCATCTGATGCAATAATGCTAACTAATAGTGATTGGCTCGAAAAGCTGAATTATATAGATTTCCTTAGAAATTTTGGCCGATTGATTTCTGTTAATAGAATGCTATCACAAGAATCTGTCAAATTTCGCCTAGAAAGAGAGCAGAATCTTTCCTTTCTTGAATTTAATTATATGCTTTTTCAAGGCTATGACTTTTATCACCTAAATAAATACTATAATTGCGCATTACAAATTGGGGGCAGTGATCAGTGGGGCAATATTATATCCGGTGTTGAGCTAACCAGGAAAGCAAGCAACAAAGAAGTTTTTGGCCTAACAACACCACTTCTTACTACTTCATCAGGCATGAAAATGGGCAAATCTGTTGGCGGTGCGGTCTGGATTCATGAGAATATGCTTTCACCTTACGAATATTTTCAATATTGGAGGAATATAGAAGACCCTGATGTTATAAAATTCTCTAAACTTTTTGCTGAATATAATGATGTTGAACAACAGGAATTCAACTTGTTGGCTGAGCAAAATATCAACGAAGCGAAAAAGCAACTCGCCCACCGCTTAACCGGGCTATGTCATGGTATGAGCGCGGCTGATGAAGCACGTGAGACTGCAATACGTGTATTTGAGCAAGGTGGAACATCTGATGGTTTGCCCGAGCATATAATAAATAGAAGTATGTTGGAAAAAGGCATTACAGCTTACGAGCTATTTGCAGAAGCTGGACTAAGCGAATCAAAATCAGAAGCTCGCAAGCTAATACGTGGTGGCGGAGCTAAAATAAACGACATTAAAATTGAGGATGAAAACCAGCTAATTACATCAAAGAATTTGAACAGCGAAGGTGGCATAAAGCTTTCAGCTGGCAAAAAAAGGCATATTTTAGTAAAACTGCAGTAAGTGTAAATCTATCCCTTGTTCGGGCTTCCTCTCGTACCTTTTTGGGGGGAAGATGAACCTATTTTTACATTCTTTTCAGGGGTTTTAACAGAATTACTAGCGCTACGTTTCTTAATAATCTTTTCTGCATGACTTAGTTTAGAATTATCAGGATTTAAATTCGTTGGAATATTAGATTCCTCATCTGAAAAAAGACGCCTTTTAGATTTTATAATTCCTTGGTCAATTGTATTGGGACCTCGCTTCTCAATAATTTTATCGACATGGCTCCTTGGAGAGTCCACCTTACTTATTTCCCCTAAATATTCAGTAGAAGGCTGAGAAACAAACCTTGTGCGTTTTTCAGCCCTGTCACCAGGACTATTTGAAATATGTCTTTTCAAGTGAGTGATAGTAGGTTGTTTAGGAGAATATATTGATCCTTTAGAAACAGCTATATCTGTACTATCAACACGCGCCTCACCTGCATTATAAAACCTATCATCATTTATTTTACCTATCTTTTTATATTGCAATTCCTGGTCAATTATATTCTTATCTAATTTATTAATTTTATTATATAATCTTTGAGCATCAAGAATTTCAAATTCGTTATAGCTCATTTTTTCATATAATTCTTCTAAAAGCTTTTCATTAATTTCTCTCTCACTAATAATATTTTTAATTGTTTGAAAAACTTTGCTTATACCATAATCTTGATTTTTTTCCCTTGATAAAACTTTAAGATCATTTAGCTCAAACGCCTGTATTATACGCAGGAAATCAAATAAACTTTTATCTGTTATATTTTCATTACTATACCCGTTCATTAATGCTTTATAGGCTTGGGATTTTTTATTACTTATTACAGAGGGATCTTTTTCAAATTTATTTTGTATAGCTTCAGGATCGATTTTTATATCAATATTATTTTGGCTTATGAAATATGCCAATCTTTGATCAAAATTATTTTTACTACT
>JAJFBM010000015.1 GCA_020697135.1 Rickettsiaceae bacterium | reverse complement strand
AGTACTAGATAATTTAATAATTGCATATATTCTTGCCCCACGTATGAGACCATTCCTCGGTTTAATATCAGTAGGCGATATACTTCAAGTCGTTTACGGCAGAGCAGGTAAATATGTAGCTGCGATATCAGGCACATTAGTATGCATAGGTTTCGTTGCAGCCCAAGTTAAAGCCCTTTCAGTATTCTTTAGTTATTTTCTGGATATACCATTTCTAGCTTCTACTTTAATTAGTTGTTTCATTATTATTGCTTATTCAAGCTTCGGCGGTATTAAAGCTGTAACGTTTACTGATGTGATTCAGTTCATAACTCTGGCTACAACTATCCCAATGATTTATAATGTCTCGCTCGAATGTATAAGTGGTTATGAAGGATTATTCCAACGTATACCAGAAAGTCATTTAACCATTATGGAAAATGAATCGTTTCTTAACTACTTGATACTATTTATTTTCTTTACTTTTCCAGGGATTCTCCCTACCACTATGCAAAGGATGCTCATGGCTAAAGACACTAAACAAATCCATGATTCATTTAAGCTGTCAGCATATACATTCCTCCCTTATTGCTTTTTTGCAGGTATGATTGGACTTGTAGCCCTTGCTATCAATCCCGACCTTACTCCTAATAATTCATTTATGTTTCTAATAGACAAGCATCTACCCTCAGGATTAAAAGGTATGGCAATTATTGGTATGATTGCTGTAGTTATGTCAACTGCAGATTCTCATATAAATGCAGCAAGCGTATCCTTTACCCATGATTTCATTAAACCTTTATATGGCGATAAACTTTCGGATAAAGCTGAGCTAAGAATTGCTAGATATTTTACTTTAATTAGTGGAATTTTTGTAGTAACTATTGCTTTATCTTTCGATAATCTATTTAAGCTTGTTCTATTTATACAAGGCTTTTATATACCTATTATATCAATACCTTTGTTATTTGGTATTTTCGGCTTTAGATCTTCTGAGCGAACTTTCCTTGCAGGCGCTGCTGCAGGGGCATTAACTTTCTTAATCTGGCAAATATATGATCTCGATAATGTAATTGGCTTTGATAGTATCGTACCTGCACTTGCTATAAATACTATAGCACTTCTTTCAACCCATTACCTCTTAAAGGAAAAAGGTGGTTGGGTAAAAGATAAAACACTTCAAACTACAAAATTTTAGGTATTTTATGAGCCCATTAGATTATATTATAGTATCATTTTATCTAGCTTTAACCCTAATAATCGGACTATGGGCAGGAAGAAACATAAAAAATATTAATGATTACGCAGTAGGAGGCAGAAATTTCACCACTACGACACTCGTCATGACAATTTGTGCTACTAATATTAGTGGCGGGACTTTAATTACTTCAGCTAGTGAATTATTCAAAGTAGGTTTAATTGACATGTATGCCTCAACGGGCTTAATCTTATGTAATATAATAATAGCTTATATTATAGCGCCTCGTGTCAAGCCATTTCTCGGCTTAATTTCAACTGGTGAAGTAATGCAAGAAATATATGGCAAAAGTGGAAGATATCTAGCCGCTATATGTGGGACCCTTGTATGTATAGGCTTTGTAGCCGGACAGGTAAAAGCTCTCTCAACATTTTTTAATTATTTTTTGGAAATTAATGTTGCAACAGCAACTTATATTAGTTGCTTTATCATTATTGCTTATTCAAGCTTTGGAGGGGTCAGAGCTGTTACTTTTACTGATACTATCCAATTCCTAACCCTAGCGGGCGCTATCCCTATGGTATATAATTTAGGATTAGAGGTAGTTAATGGATATGAAGGATTACTCGAGAGAACACCAGCTACTCATTTAACTATTATAGATCACACTGAGTTTTTTAAATATACACTATTATTATTATTTTTTGCTCTACCAGGCATAAACCCTGCTATTATGCAGAGAATGCTAATGGCAAAAAATACGGAGCAAATTCATAATTCTTTCAAAATATCAGCATGGGTAATATTACCTTATCGTTTTTTTGCAAGCATGATTGGCTTAGTTGTTTTAGCTCTTAATCCTGACCTTGTCCCTAATAATGCTTTCATGTTTTTAATAAATAATTACTTACCTATAGGTATCAAAGGGCTTGCTATTATAGGGATGTTAGCTGTTGTAATGTCTACTGCCGATTCTTATATGAATGCAGCTAGCGTATCTTTTACACACGATCTTATTAAACCTTTATTTGGCAATAAACTTTCAGAGAAAGCAGAGCTTAAACTTGCTAAGTATTTTACTCTTATCATTGGATTGCTTGCTGTAGCAATCGCCATGTCTTTTAAAAGCATTCTCAAGCTTGTTTTATTCGTACAAGGTTTTTATATACCTATTATAACAATGCCTTTACTGCTTGGTTTATTCGGCTTTAGATCAAGTAACAGAGCCTTCCTTGCAGGCGCTACTGCAGGCGGATTAACTTTTTTAATATGGAAATTGTATGACTTGGATAATGTAGCTGGCTTTGACAGCCTTTTGCCATGTCTTATAATCAACGGAATTACACTTCTCTCAACCCATTATCTCTTAAAAGAAAAAGGGGGATGGGTGAAAGCTAAAAAATCTATAAGAGTTGACGCTGTATAATTTTAAAAGTAAAGCAAGCTAATGGCTTGAATACCATTAGCTTATTTTATGATATTTACAAAGAATTACCTGTCGATTGACCTTTCCCTTTATTTTTCCCTGCAGGAGGAGGAGTATTAGTACCACCATTGCTAACATGCGCCTTGCCTTTAATCTTATCAATAATTTTATTTACCTTATTTTTTACTTTATTAGTAAGCCTTTTAACCAGCTTGAGTTTTTTTAAGTGCTCTGTTTCAGGGGAGTCAGTTTTTGACTGCGTAGACTTTTTTGAATCTTCAGAATTTGTACTCTTAGCCTGTAAATCATCCCATGTTTTTTGTTGTTCAGGAGTAAATTTAGTATCTTTTTCAGCTTGCTTGCTTTGTGTGGATGAATTATTTTGCTCTTTCTGAGTGGCTTGAGGTTGCGGCTTCTGCTGTGCGTTTTCTTGAGCTTGAGGCTTACTTTGATGCTGAGATTCCTGTTGTGCTTTAGCCTCAGTTTTAAATTTTGGATCTGCTTTAACTTCCTCAGGTGTCTTACCTGCTATAAGCTCTGTAGCCATTTCTTGGTATCTTTTAACTTGGTCAGATGCTAGCTCCGAATTCGCTTCTAACGAGGCTTTTCCTTTAATACCTACTACGCTAACTCCTTCCTCTCTCATTATTTTAGCAAGATTAGCCTTCATATTAGATTGAGCTTCGCGATTATTAACTTTACTCATAGCGTCTTTTAAGTCGATAGTAGTAAATCCTTTATTTATATCATGTCCGTTAGCTAAATTATTAGCCATCTTTGTATATCTTTCTTCTTGGTCTTTACTTAACTCACCTATTATAGGTAAAGATGTTTGACCTTTAATATTAGAAACGCTAACTCCCTCCTTTTCCATAACGTTGAATACATCCTGTTTCAACTTTGAAGCTGCATCTTTGCCTTTCTCATTCTGGACCTTCATAATCTGATCTGTTAAGTCAAAAGAAGTTATATTAGCATGGGTAGGTTCTTCTTTAGCGTTAGAATTGCTTTGACTGAACCCCTGTGAACGATTTGCTTGAGGCCCCGCTTGCTGAGATTTATTAACATTAGGCTCTGCATCTCTAGTAAGAAATTTATTATCTGTTATGGTCGTTGCAAATTTCTTAATCGCTGCCGCCTCTGATGTAATCCATTCAGCATTTGCTGTTCTCCATGCTTCATCCTTGCTATTTAAATAATCTTTAAAATTTTTATTCACTTCCTTGAGATTTTCTATAGCTGCATTTCGTCTAGTGGCGAATAAAGGAGGGATTGCATAATCAGCTTTCATCATAATATTGTGATTTACTTCCTTAATTTCACTATTCCACCCCTCAGCCGTTCTCTTGCAAATTGTATATTTAATGGGAATATCATTTGGCCTTTTAGGCTTTTGCTGAGAGTTTGCTTGAGGTTGAGGTCTACTTTGCTGCTGCGATTGCGCTCTAGCTTCTTCAGGATATAAATTACCTAAACCAGCATTAACGGCCATCTTGTTAATATTAATTTTCTCAGCCTTAATCCATGACGCATTCTTTTGTGCCCAAGCTTCACCCTTCTCCCTAAGCACGGAATCAAAATGTTCTTTAACATTATTTACTAAGGGCTTACTAGGTTTACCTTGTTCGCCCTTAGCCTTAGCAAGTCTTACTTTATGCTGATATTATATAGGTAAGTCTATAGGGTCATTACTTTCGTTCATTAATACCTCTTTAATAGCATATATTACTACAAATATATATTAGATTAAGCATAATATATAGATATTAATAACTTATTAACACGCCTATAAAAAAAGGGGTTTTGATTTTATTTCATAGATAAGCCAGATTTGAAGAATAAGCTAAATATTCAACCTTGGTGGAGCTAGGCGGAATCGAACCGCCGACCTTTTGAATGCCATTCAAACGCTCTACCAACTGAGCTATAACCCCTAAGAAATATGTAAGTAATATATAAAATATTTAGACGAAGTCAAGTTGCTCTTGTTCCTCAATAAATTGAGCAATTCTTGGCCATATTTTACTAAATTTTTCAGGCTCTGCATCTTTTATATCTCTCAAAAAAGCCTGATGATCATTTCCATCCATTTGAGGAAATAATACTTCAACCATATCGCTTATTTGCTCAGGAGACATTTGATGATAAGCATTAAAGTCTATTTGCCTTAACTCATCATCGCTATAAAGTCTTTGCAGTTCTGGAAGAATAACAAGCTCTTCTTGGTGAAGATGTTTAAGGTTATTGCTCATGAAAAGCCTATAGGCAAGGTAAAAATTATAACCTTGCTCTAATTTATATTCTATATGATTACTTACGTTAATACGACTTAACTGATTATATAATTCTTGAAATATACCCTCATGCTCTGCATGTTCAGCTTCTGTCAGTTCATGCACCTTTGAACCTTTCTTTCTAAGTAATTCATGAATAGTGTTGTCTTCATGTTTTGCGTGACCTTTAAGTAAGGCTTCTAAAAAGCGTAGCTGTTCACTAACATTTTCTAATTGGTGGTTATTTTTAAAATCTGTCTTTGCAATAAGTTTTTCCAGCTCAAATAATTGATAGGTTATATATTTATGTTCTCTGTAAAGCCTATATCTCATAATAACCTATAATTATAATTGATACTCGAGCAGTTATATTGCCCTTAATTTATTTTGCAGCGCGCTCTATAGCTTCCTTGATTAGTTCTTTCGCCTTATCGACATCTTCCCAACTGGTTACTTTAACCCATTTATTTTTTTCTAGCTTTTTGTAATTCTCAAAGAAATGAGTGATTTTATCTTTTATAAATGAGCTTACATCATTTAATGATTGGATATTTTCCTTTGAAGGGTCAAGCTTTGTAACAGGCACCGCAAGAATTTTCTCATCAAAGCCAGATTCATCTTCCATCATTAAAACACCAATAGGTCTACATCTAATAACAGCACCAGGTACTACTGCATGATCTGAAATTACTAAAACATCAGTAGGATCACCATCATTGGATAAAGTATGAGGGATAAAGCCATAATCAAGAGGGTAGCCAAAGTTAGTAAGCATATATCTATCAACAAAAACAGCACCACTTTCTTTATCTATTTCGTACTTTACGCCAATCGTATCTCTTGGGATCTCAATAATAACGTTAACCTCTTCTGGTGGATTTTTTCCAATTGAAATTTTATCTATAAACATATTTTCTCCTACTAATATTTATTTAACAGTGATTAAAAATACACCAAGCTCCCTTGCTTTTTCAACAACTTTTTCATAGTCAACAACAAACACATTTTCTGCTTCAATCGCAATTCCAGCAAGGCCGCTTAAATGCGCGTTCTCTACCGTATTAGGACCGATAGTTGGCATATCAAGCCGAGTATCTTGATTTGGTTTGTGGGCTTTGACTAAAATTGCTTTTTTTGTAGATTTAAGCAAATTCTTACATCTTTTCATTAATTGATCTGTTCCTTCAACAGCCTCCACGCCTATAATTAAGCCATCTTCAACAATTACTGACTGGCCAATATCAAGTAAGCCTATAGTACGTGCAGCTTCAAGACCAGTTCGAATATCATCCATATTAATGTCATTATTCGAATGAACAATCACACCTTCCGGCAGCGTAATTGCTGATGCTAAAATAGCTTGAGGGGATATTACTCTAAACCCATGGCCTTCTATAAATTCTGCAACTGTACGCAACAATTTATCGTCACCTAATAGTTTATGCTTAAGTAGTTTAGCTAATAGTTTCGCTCCTGAAAAATCAACCTTTAATGATGAAAGATTTGGTCTTTTAATCCCACCTACAATTACAATATCAGTAACTGAATTTTCTTTAAAATATTCAAGAATATGCCCTACTTGGCCAATTTTAAATTGCTTATAAAAGGTTTGGCTTAGCTTATTATTTTTAACTTCTACCTCTCCTTCAAGAAAGATAGGGAATATGGGTATATTTTTTTTAATGCAAGCATCGATTATCTGATAAGGTATTTCACCATTTCCAGCAATTAACCCTACTATTTTTGTAGTCATTAGTTGCTCTAATTAGGTTTAACCATAGCAGTAAAACAACTCTCCGCAACAAGCTCACCTTCTACATAAGCTTCAGCTTTGAATTTCCATACAGTACCCCTATTTTGCTCAATTTTTACATTTAGCTTCATAGTGTCACCAGGTTTTACAACTTTACGAAATTTAGCATCATTTATCGACATAAAATAAATAGTTTTATCATGGCCTGTTGAGTTTATTGTTTTTGCCACCAGTATAGCAGAAGTTTGTGCCATCGCCTCTACTATTAAAACTCCAGGCATTACTGGATTATTGGGAAAATGCCCCATAAATTGCGGTTCATTAAAGGTAACATTTTTTACACCAACGATAGATTTACCAAGGGTAATTTCTTCTACCCTATCCACTAAAAGAAGTGGATATCTATGCGGAATTAGAGATAAAATATGGTGTATATCTATTGAACTATTTTCTGTCATTTGCTTAATTTTTTATTGCTTTTCTTGTAATTTACGGAGTATTATTTGCTGCTTATGCCAATCTCTTAAAGGCTGCGCTGGAGTTCCTCCAACTATACTTTTAGGTTCTAGACTTTTAGCTATACCAGATTGTGCAGCTATTTGACTAAATGAGCCAATTTCAAGGTGGCCTGCTACTCCTACTTGTCCACCAAGTACACAATAGTCCCCTATTTTAGTACTTCCAGCAATACCTACTTGTGCTACTATTATACTACCTTTACCAATTACTACATTATGACCAATCTGCACTAAATTATCTATTCGACAAAGATCTTCAATAATAGTATCACCAATTGCTCCCCTATCTATAGTTGTACCAGCGCCAATCTCTACATCATTACCTATTATTACTCTACCAAGCTGTGCTACCTTATAATGTTTGCCTTTATCAGTTGCAAAACCAAACCCATCTTGTCCAATACATGCTCCAGGCAGTATCAGCACATATTCACCAATAATAGAATATCCAATAACGACATTAGCACCAATCCTCGCACCCTTTCCTATTTTTACACCTTTTTTTAATATAGCACCAGCATCTACAACGCTATTATCGCCAAGTTCCACTCCTTCTTCAATCACCGCATTCGGACCTATATGGCATTTTTTTCCTATAAAAGCTTTATCACTAACGATTGCACCAGGAGCAATATAGCTTTCTGATATTTCTTCTTTTGTAGGATAGAATAAATTAGTAACTTCCGCGTACGACTTATATGGGTTATCGGACACTAATATCCATAAATGTTTTGGTGCTTTTTCAATATATTTTTCTGATGTTATGCATACTAAACATTTAGTATTACGGTACGAATCAAGATATTTCGTATTACTATAAAATGTCAATTCATCACTTGCTGCATTTTCCAAGGTATTTATCTCTCTGACCATTAGTAGCTTCGCTTGCTTCTCATCTACACCATTTGGTGCTATAATTTTGCAATTTATTTCTTCTGCAATTTTCTGAATTGAGAATGGTCCTTTATTTGTAAAGAATCTATTATCAGCCATAAAACCTTTATTAAAAATTTCACCCAATTAAACACTATAATCAAAATAATTCAAGCTTATAATTTTTCTTACTAGATATAATTAATAGTTTCAATTACTACAATATTTGATTATCTGTTTTTGAAAATAATTTATATTAACTTTTTATTAACTAATTTATTTTAACATATATTTTAGCTTATGTTTTAATATAAGAATATTTGTATGTCAAAAGTAATTGAAAACGATTTTGAAAATTTATTAAGTAAAATTGAGACAGAATCAAATTTTAGTATCCTTGATTATTTAAATAATAAGTCAAAAAAATATCCTCAAGCAATTTGTATGGGTAAAAAAAATATCCCTACTCCTAAAATGCTCCATAAAATAATTACCGTAAATAAGGAATTAATCAAGTCTTATCCAGTAATTGAAGCAGGATTACGGCTTTTAATGCAATCTTCAAATAATTTCTATGAGAGTCTTATTAAACTTATGCAAAAAAATGTGAATGAAAAAACAAATTTTGAATATGAATTTGATAAATTTGTTCAACCATATGGACAGATTTTTGTAAATAATTTAAAAGCTCTGAAATATAGACTCGATGAGCTTCGCATTGATAATGCAAAGTTATTTTTGAAAACCTCTAAGAAAACTCAAGAAGATTTTGCTGAAAGAAATATTAGATTTAAAAAAATTAGAAAAATGGTATTACATATGAAAAAAGTTCTAGCTTTCTACCCACAAACTTCTTATAAAGCTTATATTATAACAACAATTATTAGCGTTATATTCGCTGGAATCGGTGGTTTTACCTTAGCTGAAAGCATAACAGATCACGAAAGAGCTTCATTTGCCGCTTCCTATGCAAGCCTTACAGTGCTTATTTTATTTATGGCAAGCTTTACAATTCAACTATTCGAATATACCGATATTAGTGGAAGAAATGTTTTAGCTTGGAATTATAAGACCCTTTTCAACTCTGCTTTATATAAAGCTAAACATGAGAATAATTAAGTCTTAAATTAGACCATTATATCTAGAAGATTAGTAATTAGATCTACCGTATTTACAATTTCATTACTATATCGATTGACTCGCGAAAATGCTAAAGCATTTATTCGACAAGCAAGCCTCGATCTTCCAGCAAGCCTTGCTTGATTTCCTTCACTTTGAGAATCTGTTTGAGCCTGGCTAGAAGGCCGAGTAAGAAAATTATTTATATTTGCAATACCAATAATACTTGGTAAATAATTATAATCTCCATAAGCTTGAGCTTTGTAACTATTATTACATAAAGATAATGTGATTTCCTCTTTGATATAAGAAGAATAAAAAATGATATTAGAATTAAGTGAATCCGATTTGCTAAACAATTTATTATTAGCTAATTGATTAACTCTCATTGATGCTGGCACTGCTTGGATATTTCCTAATGCTTGCTGAACAGGAATAACTACTCCATTGCCAGTATTTTGCACTGCAGCCATATAAGCTATTATATTATTATCAATATTCCTTTGAGATGCTTTAAGGCTTTTTTTAGGAGCTAATTTATATAAATTTTGAGCAAGGAAACTAGGTTTTAATATAATCATAATATCACTTAAATTATACAAATTTAAATGATTATAACGATTATTAACTAAATTGTCAAGTTATATTAATTTTTGTTAATCGTAGTTTTAGAAAAATACTTCCCCAGCATGAAGGCTATATATACGTCCGCAGGCAAGTTTTATACGAATAGCTCCACTAAAATCAATATCTTTAAATACACCAGATACTCGATTACTTCCTGAATCTATTGTAACAACATTATTGATATTATGAGCCTTCTTAAGCCAATTTTTCCTAATATCTATAAAACCTTGGGCTTGCCATTTTTTATAATACAAATCGAAATAAGCAAGAACCTTGTCAAATATATAGCTCGAATCAAGTTCTTCACCGATTACATCCTTGAGACAAGTTATATTTCTCCCCTCTATTATTGGAGCATTATTAATATTTATACCAATACCTACCACTAAATAATTTCGCTTAACCGCCTTAACATTAATCGATTCAAGTAAAATACCAGCGACTTTACAGTCATTAATTAAAATATCGTTCGGCCATTTAAGGCTAAGAGTTGCTGTTGATTTATGTTTTTTTAATATATTGGCTAAAGCATCGTAAACTGCAATAGCTGTTACAAAAGAAAGCTGTGGCAGCGCTTCAGATTTACAATCCGGCGATAATAAAATTGAAGTGAATAAATTATCTTTCTCACTAGCCCATGAGCGTCCATTTCTTCCGCGCCCTTGAGTTTGACTTTGCGCCCAAATAACAAATTTTCCATCAACCCCAGCTTTTGCAAGCCTTAAAGCCTCTGAGTTCGTACTATCTATCTCTTCGTAAATAAGAAGGTTATATTCCTTTAACCAACTTAGTGATAATCCTTTCATAACTTCCTTAAAAGCTTCTAAAAATACTTAGCTATGTTTAATGTTAACTCTGGGATTATATTAGGGGAGATTATAAATATCATGGTAAATAATATTGACAAACCAGCAATAAAAATTATGTTAAGAGATATAGTATCCTCATTTTGTGTGACATTTCCTTTATCGAAGTACATTATCTTAATAATTTTTAAGTAATAGTAAGCGGCAATTACGCTTGCTAAAACCCCTAAAATAGTTAAACCATATAGGCCTGCTTGGATAGTTGCTTGAAAAACATAAAATTTTCCAAAAAAACCAGCGAATGGTGGAATCCCAATAAGCGAGAATAATAATATTGCTATTAAAACTGAACTTAGTTTATGATTGCTTGCAAGACCACTTAACGAGTCAAGCGTTGCAGATTCTATCTTCTCTCCAAGCACTACTATTAAGAGTGCAAATAAGCCAAGCATCGTAAAAGAGTAGATAACCATATACATCAAACTTGCCTGAATAGCTTCTGTGTTTTTTGCAGCAAGCGCAAGCAGAACATAACCCATATTAAGTATAGTACTATAACCTAGAAGTCTCTTAAGAGAAGTTTGCTGTATTGCAGCAATAGCACCTATTGCAAGGGTCAGGACAGAAAGAATCTGTATACTCATCTCATAAGCAAATAAGCAATCTTTAAGCACATGCATAGTAAGACTAATTAATACAACTAAACTACCTAGCTTTGAACTTGATGAGAGAAAGGCGACTGTTGGGACTGGTGCGCCTTCGTAAACATCAGGTGTCCAAGCATGGAAAGGAGCAACTGACAATTTAAACAATATCCCAACAATTACCATATAAGCACCCACCACCACAGCAGGAGTTGGAATTAAATGGAAATGTTGCTTACTATATAAATCTTTTAATACAGAGAATTCTAACGTGCCTGAGAAACCATAAATAAGTGATATCCCAAATAACATAACACATGAAGCTAATGCCCCAAGGACAAAATACTTAAGCCCAGCTTCTGAAGATTTAATATTATTTCGATCAAAGGTAGTTAAAAGATATAAACTTAAAGATTGCAGCTCGAGTCCAAGATATAAAGTTAAAAAATGTCCAGCAGAAGCCATTACAAATATTCCAATTACTGCAAGCAGCATTAATACAGAAAATTCACTTCTTCCTGTATATTTTAAATTATTGGGCATACCAATATAAAGCAACAAAGCTAAGCTTGATGTTGTAAGCACGATTGATTTTGCAAATAATGATAATGGAGATGATTGATACATATGATTAAAAGCATGCCCTAAAAAAGTAGCGTTATTTTGATATATATAATATAAAATCGATAACATAGAAACTATGCTTAAATAACCAACAATTTTCTGACTTTTTTTAGAAAATACTCCAAGCATTTGTAGAAATAATGCTGAAATTGCTAATTGAATTTCTGGAAGTAAAAGAGGTATATCACTTAAAATTTCGCTGGTGACTGCTAACATATATTCCTCATACTTATCTCATGATTCCAATTAGCTTTGTAACAGTAGGTTGTGTAAGCTCTGTTAATGAAGAGGGATAAACACCTAAATAAATTACAAATAACACTAATGGGACAAATATTATTATTTCTCTTGTATCTAAATCATTTATTTTACTGATTTCGCTATTATTAATTTCGCCAAGCATCACTCTTCTGTAAAGAGTAAGCATATAAACTGCTCCAAGAACGACACCAAGCGCTATGAAAAAAGCATATAAATATTGAGCTTGCAATACACCTACAATGCTTAAAAATTCTCCAACAAAACCGCTAGTGCCAGGAAGCCCTACCGAACCCATGGTAAATACCATAAAAAAAGTTGCAAGTATAGGCATACGGCTTGCAACTCCACCGTAAGCATTTATTGCCTTTGTATGCATACGATCATAAAGAGCACCAACAGCAAGGAAAAGTGCGCCCGAGATTATACCATGGCTAATCATCTGGAAAATAGCTCCATCTAAACCTTGTTGATTAAAGCTAAATATGCCAGCAGTAACAAATCCCATATGTGCCACAGAAGAATAAGCGATCATTTTCTTCATATCCTCTTGAGCATAGGCAACAAAAGATGCGTAAATTACTGCAATGATACTTAGTATTATTATATATGGCGCAAAGAAAAGTGATGCATCAGGCAGAATTGGTAGTGAAAATCTCAAGAATCCATAAGCACCAAGTTTCAATAAAATCCCGGCAAGTATAACTGAACCTGCTGTTGGCGCCTGCACGTGAGCATGGGGTAACCATGTATGAAATGGGAACATTGGTACTTTCACGGCAAAAGATGCAAATAATGCTAAAAATAAAGCTTGTTGAACTGGGAATAAAAAGCTTGGGCCTATATTTTCAAGCTCTGTTAAACTTAAAGTTCCTGCATGCATATATATATATATTATTGCACATAAAAAGAATACTGAGCCAAGCAAGGTATATAAAAAGAATTTTATAGCTGCATAAATCCTATTTTCTCCTCCCCATATGCCAATTATTAAATACATTGGAATCAAGGTAGTCTCAAAGAAAATATAGAATAATAAAATATCTAGAGAACTAAAAGCTCCGATTACCAAAGACTCTAATAACAGAAATAACGCTAAAAATTCGCTACTGCGAGTAGTAATGTTATGTAAACTTGCAATAATACAAATCAAGGTAAGTAGCGCTGTTAAGAATATCAACGACATAGACAAGCCATCAATACCAAGATGATAATGCAGACCTATCTGCTTAATCCATAAATATTTTTCTTCGAAAAGATACCCTGTATTATCAGGTTCAAAGTTAGCTATTAAATAGCTTGCACAAATTAAGGTCATAATAGAACTTAATATCGCTACATATTTTATATAGAGCGACTTAACTGCATTATTTCCTTTTGCAGCTATTAAGATAAATAGCGCGCTAAAAAAGGGAATAGCTATTGAAATTGACAATATTGGTATTTCTGCCATCTTAAATCTATCTATTATGTTGAAATAATTTTCATAAACCAATTAATAGGAACCACAAGACCTATTAGTAAGAAAAATGCATAAGAAAATATAAATCCGGTTTGAAGCTTACTTATATATTCTGCTGCTTTTTTAATTGAAATTGCTGCCCCATCAGGACCAAGCTTATCTATAATATTAATATCTATTATTTTAGCAAATTCAGCCTTTATCTTATAAAGAGGTACAATAGTGCTATTATAAATTTCATCAATATAATATTTATTATAAGAGATTAAATATAATGGCTTAAGCCAAGATTTAAGCTTATCTACTAGCTCTAACTTAGTATATAATAAATAAGCCAGTAATATGCCTAAAATCCCAGCAATAGATGGCAATAATTTTATATACCATTCTAAATGATGCATAGTCTCTAAGTAGTTATGTTGTTCTCTAATAATGATAGAGGATTTAAAGTATCCTGGTAATTCCTCAATATTTAAGCCATAAACTCCATAAACACCTGAAAAAATAGCACCAATACTTAAAATTATCATTGGCACCAGCATTGATATTGGTGATTCATGAACATGTTTCAGTGCATTCTTATCTAGCTTAGATTCTCCATGAAAAACTAATATTAATAGACGCCATGAATAAAAGGCTGTAAAAAATGCTGCCACGATTCCGCACCAAAAAGCTATATGCCCCACTTTTGTATTAGAAGCATAAGCAGCTTCAAGAATGAAATCTTTAGAGAAATAACCAGCAAGTGGGAACACTCCAGCAATTGCAAGGGAACCTATCCAGAATAAACTATATGTTAGAGGTATCTTTTTCCATACTCCCCCCATTTTTTTAATATCCTGCTCACCTGAAACCGCATGGATTACACTACCCGCACCTAAGAATAAAAGTGCTTTAAAGAAAGCATGGGTAAATAAATGGAAAATTCCTGCATTATATACAGAGAGCCCACAAGCAAAGAACATATAACCAAGCTGGCTACAGGTTGAATAAGCAATAATCTTTTTAATATCATTTTGCGTTATTGCAATTGTTGCAGCAAAAAGGCAAGTCACCATACAGCCAATTAACATAAGCATAGATATCACTTCTATAAGTGGAAGATTATAACCTCCAACTTTCAATGCACTATTCTGGATGTCTTCTACTAAGCCAAATACTTGACTAAACTCAACAGATTTGGCACTCGCAAATATCAAACAAATCGCAAGTATAAAAGCAAAATCAGCAACTCTATTTACAATAAATGCCTTAATAGAGGCATTACAGGCTGAAGTTTTTTTATACCAAAAGCCAATAAGTAAATAAGAGCAGAAACCAACACCTTCCCATCCACAAAATAATTGAATAAAATTATCTGCAGTAACGAGTAATAACATAAAGAAAGTAAACAGCGATAAATAAGACATGAAACGTGGAAGATTAGTATCTGTCTCCATGTAACCAATTGAATATAAATGCACAAGCGCTGATACAAAAGTAACAACAACAAGCATTATACTTGATAAATGGTCTACACTAATAGTCCAATTTGCTTTTAGCAGATCTGAATCAATCCAATTAAGTAGAATTATATGTTTAATATCATTATTGATTCCTACCTCAACAAAAGTGATAGCTGCACATATAGCTGTTGCAAACAATGCAATATTAGAGATTAATCCAGCTTGCTTATGAGAAATTTTACTGCTAAATAACCCACAAATTATACTTGATATTAAAGGAAGAAAAATTGTTGCGATCGTAATCATCAACCCCTCATTTGGTTAATATCTTCCACTTCGATGGAATTTTTATTTCTATAATATGTTACAAGTATAGCAAGACCAATGGCAGCTTCAGCAGCTGCAACTGTCAGTATAAACATGCTAAATATTTGGCCTGAAAGTTCATGAAAATAATTAGAAAAAGCTACCATATTAATATTAACGGAGAGCAACATTATCTCAATTGACATTAAAATAACAATAACGTTTTTTCTATTAATTATAATACCTCCCACACCTATTACAAAGATTATAGAAGAAGTGATCAAATAATGCTCAAGACCTACATTTAACAAATTATCGTACATCGACACCCTCCCCCTTATTCACTTTTACAAGACTTATCGAGGTTTCCTTGTTTCTACCTTGCTGTAAGGTAGCATCTTGCCTTTTGGAGCGCTTATGCCCTCTAAGTGTCAATACTATACAACCAATCATTGCTGCAAATAATATTAAGCCTGAAATTTGGAAATGCATAGCAAAATCAGTATATAATATATTACCAATAGCATGTGTATTTGTTGTGGTTTCAGCAGGAATTATATAATCTGATCTAGAAATAGTTTGAACTTGATTAATTGAGGCATAAATAAGTGTTATTAAGTCGAAAAGGAATACTCCTGCAATAAATAGCCCTAGAGGCAATCTCTTCAAAAAACCTTCTCTCACTTTATTAATATTTATATCAAGCATCATAATAACGAATAAGAATAAGACTGCTACTGCCCCTACATAAACAACAACCAGAAGCATTGCTAGAAATTCCGCACCAACAAGTAAGAAAAGACCTGCTGCACTAAAGAATGTAAATATCAGCCACAATACAGCATGCACTGAATTTTTAACAGTAACTACCATTAGACTAGCAAATATTGCTGCAACAGCAAAAATATAAAAAAATAAACCTTCAACCATTATTTTACCTGTATAGATAATCAGCTTTAATTTTAAGAGCTAGTTCTTGTTCCCAAACTTCACCATTTCTTAGCAATTTATCTTTGTTATATATTAACTCTTCATGCGTTTCGGTTGCAAATTCAAAATTTGGCCCTTCAACTATTGCATCAACTGGGCATGCCTCTTGACATAAACCACAATAGATACATTTAGTCATATCAATATCGTATCTCGTAGTTCTTCTACTACCATCTTCCCTTTCACATGCTTCAATCGTAATAGCTTGAGCAGGGCATATAGCTTCGCAAAGCTTACAAGCAATACATCTTTCCTCTCCATTAGGATATCTACGAAGAGCATGCTCGCCCTTAAAACGAGGACTAACTTTAGTTTTTTCGTAAGGATAATTCTGGGTAACTTTAGGCTTAAAGAGATATTTTAAGGTTAAAAACATTCCTGAAGCAAGCTCATAAAGTAAAAATGACTTTAAATATCTAATAACAAACATATCTTTATCTATTCTTCTAGTGGCATAATAGGCTCAGACTCTTGAGCCTCATTTTTAGGCAATTCCGTGTTATTTTCTTGTGGTTTCATCTGTGGAATGATTTGCTTAATTTTTGCTTCATCTACCGTATCGCTTGTTGGCTCTTCAATTGACGTTTCTGAAGAATCCTCCTCAGCCTCTGCACCTGATTCAAAGACACCTTGCTCAACAATATTTGGCTCATTAATGTTCTCTGTTTTATCTTTAGGCAACATATCATTAAACACCAACACTGACGAGATAAGTACAACCCAAATAAGCGAAAATGGTAGTAATATTTTCCAACCCAATCTCATTAATTGATCATATCTGTATCTTGGGAAAGTTGCTCTAATCCAAAGAAAGCAGAAAAGTATAAAGGAAATTTTTAACACAAACCAAATAAAGCCAGGTATAATATTTAACGCCTCAATATTAAATGGCGGAAGATATCCCCCTAAGAACAGTATAGTTGTCATTGAACTGACAAGTATCATATTAGCATATTCGCCTAAAAAGAATAAGGCAAAAATCATTGATGAATATTCAACATTATAACCAGCAACTAACTCTGCTTCTGCTTCTGGAAGATCAAATGGTAATCTATTAGTTTCTGCAAGTACAGAAATAAAGAATACAACAGCCATAGGGGCAAGAAGTACATCAAGTAACAGCGGTCTATTTCTTCCAGCCTCTACAATATCAGTAAGATTTAATGAACCCGTACAAAGTAGCACAGTTATTACTACAAGCCCCATTGATACTTCATAAGAAATCATTTGCGCCGATGAGCGAATTGCCCCTAGAAAAGCATATTTTGAGTTACTTGCCCATCCCGCCATTATTATGCCATATACCCCAAGTGATGATATAGCAAGTAAATATAAAATACCTACATTAATATCTGCAAAAACCCACCCTTTATTAAAGGGAATAACTGCCCAACTAACCAGGCTCAATATGAAGGTAACCATTGGCGCTATAATAAATACTATTTTATTAGCAGGGGTTGGAATTATCGTCTCTTTTACCAGCAGCTTTAATGCGTCTGCAATTGGCTGTAGTAACCCAAAAGGACCTACAATATTAGGGCCACGTCTAAGCTGCATCAACCCTATAACCCTCCGCTCAGCGTAGGTTAAGTAAGCTACAGAAAGAATCAATGGTATAATGAAAGCAACGATCTTAATTGCCATTATTGCTGTTTCAAATGCCATTTTTTCTAGAAGAGCTTGATCAATCATGCAGCCTCCTCTTTCTTTAGAATTTCTTGTGCACATTGTGCCATAGTTCTTGATGCACGGCTAATCGGATCCGTCATATAAAAATTAAATTTAATTTTCTTTAGTGGCTTATCAGCTATTTCACTGTCTATTTCATTAAATTTTATCTCATTATCTAAAGCTATATCTTTATCTTTAAATATTGGGAACGCAGCACTCATAAGCGAACGCAGCTCTGACAAATTTTCAAAATTTAAATCATAAGAAAGTATATCAGCAATTTGCTTTATGATCTGCACATCATCTTTAGCCTCGCCTGGAGGGAATATAGCTGCTCTTGCTCTTTGTGGCCTACCTTCAAGATTTACATAAGTAGCATTTTTTTCAGTATAAGCAGCTCCAGGTAATATTACGTCCGCTCTATGCGCGCTTCTATCACCATGATGACCTTGATAAATTACAAAAGCATTACCAAATTTCTTAGTATCAATTTCATCAGCCCCATATAAATAAACCACTTCTATCTTCTCTGATTCAATAGCATTTAAAAAGCTTGCAGTTGTTTTAAGCTGACCTGTTGGGTAAAAACCAATATCTAAAGCACCAACCATTGAAGCGTGGTTATGTAATATATTAAAGCCATTCCAATCATTGCGAATAGCATTATATTTCTCACAAATTTTAAATACTGACTCTTGAATTGCTAAACTGTCAGCACGAGTAAGGACAGCATCACCAATAATAAACATTGGTTTTTTCGATTTCGCTAAAATTTTTGAAATTTCATGCTTACCACTTAAAATTTCATTTAATATTGCAGGCGATTCCCCAAGCTCAATTAATGGATATGTTTGGTTATCAACTTCACCTATTCTTGCAACTTGAAGGCCTTTTCTTGTTGCAGCTTTGATTCTTGCATTAAGAGTCGGAGCAACTTGTCGTGGATTTGCACCAATTAGTAAGCAAAAATCAGCATCATTTATATGCGCAAGCTTAGTATTAAATAAGTAATTACCACGTTTTGATAGGTCAAATTTATAGCCAAATTGATTAGCGTCAATATTTTTGGAGCCTAATTTCTCAAATAGTAACTTTAGAGCAAACATTGTCTCGGTATCAGCAAGGGTACCCGCTATCGCTGCAATACGTGAGCCTTCAGTTGAGCCTAATTTTTTTGCAACAAGTTCAAGAGCTTCATTCCAGCTTGCAGGACGCAGCTTACCATTTTCTCTAATATAAGGCTTATCTAGTCTTTGATATTTTAAACCATCATAGGCAAAACGAGTTTTATCAGAAATCCATTCTTCGTTTATATCTTCATTGATTTTAGGTAAAATCCTCATTACTTCAAGACCACGAGTATCAATTCTAATATTGCTCCCTACTGCATCGAGCACATCAACTGATTCTGTTTTTTTAAGTTCCCAACTTCTTGCTTTGAACGCATATGGTTTAGATGTCAGAGCTCCTACTGGGCAAATATCAATGATGTTTCCAGATAATTCAGACTGCAAAGTTTTTTCCACATATGTTGTAACTTCCATATGCTCGCCACGACCAATAGCCCCGATTTCCTCAATACCTGCAACTTCTGTAGCAAATCTAATACATCTTGTACATTGAATACAACGTGTCATATGGGTCTTAACAAGAGGTCCCATATATTTTTCTTTAACAGACCTTTTATTTTCATGGAATCTATTAGTACCACGGCCATAACCCATTGCTTGATCTTGCAGGTCACATTCACCACCTTGATCACATATTGGGCAATCAAGAGGGTGATTGATAAGTAAAAACTCCATCACACCTTCACGAGCTTTTTTTACTTTCTCACTATCAGTATGAACAATCATCCCTTCAGCTACAGGCATAGCACAAGACGCCACAGGCTTTGGAGCTTTTTCAACTTCTACTAAACACATTCTACAATTACCAGCAATTGATAATTTTTCATGGTAGCAGAATCTTGGTATTTCTATCCCAAGCTGCTCGCAAGCCTGAATTACCGTCAGACCATCTTCTACTTCAATTTCTCGACCATTGATTTTTAATTTTGGCATTGGCTTGATATAAAAATTTATTGTTAAATTTAAAAATAGGCTTGGTTTATGTATTTTTTAATTCTGAACTATACGAGCTTTAAAAACCAATTTCAAGCTCCAGAATATATTTTAAAAGGATATTTTGTAAATTTTTGATAAAAATATTACTGACAATACTCAAATACTATGAAGAGTAGATGGCAGAAATTTTAATATATATACTAAATTTTACTATACTTTTTGCATAATTTTTACGATATTATAATGGAACAAAATTAGCAGGTTTAAGTGGAACAAGAAAATTACAAAAGAGTACTTCTTAAATTATCTGGCGAAGCTTTAATGGGCGATAAAGGCTTTGGGCATGACTTTGACACTCTAAAGCGAATTGCTGAAGATGTTAAAGAAGTAATTGATATGGGTGTGCAGGTTTGTATCGTTGTCGGCGGAGGCAATATTTGCAGGGGCTCTACAGCCTCAGCTATGGGTATGGAACGCGCTGCTGCTGATTATATGGGAATGCTTGCAACTGTGATTAACTCTTTAGCTATGCAAAATGTTTTAGAGAGCTATAATATTTTCACACGCGTCCAATCAGCAATTCCAATGCTAAGCATTTGTGAGCCATATATTCGCCGCAGAGCTAAAAGACATATGGAGAAGAGCCGTGTCGTAATATTTGCCGCCGGCACAGGTAACCCATTTTTTACAACCGATAGCGCTGCTGTACTTCGTGCTATTGAAATGAATTGTGACCTGCTTTTAAAAGGTACTCAAGTTGATGGAGTTTATTCTTCTGATCCACATAAAAATAAAGATGCTGTAAAATTTGAAAATATCACCTATACTGAAGTACTTAAAAATAATTTAAATGTTATGGATATGGCGGCCATCGCCCTTGCACGCGAAAATAATTTACCTATAAAGATTTTCTCTATAAAAGAGAAAGGTAACTTTGCTAGAGTGCTCAAGAACGAAGGCAGCTATACAAAAATTCAAGGAGAATAGTAATGGATAAAAAATCAATAATGCAAGATTTAAAAAATAGAATGGATGGGGCTTTAAAAGTTTTTGACAATGAACTAAAAGGCCTACGCACTGGTAGAGCATCTGTAAACCTTCTTGACCCAGTTATGGTAGAAGCTTATGGTTCTCGCATGCCACTATCACAAGTTGGCACAGTATCTACCCCAGACGCTAAAACAATAGCTGTACAAGTCTGGGATAAATCTATGGTCAAAGCTGTAGAAAAAGCAATTGCTGATGCAAATCTTGGCGTAAACCCAATGAGCGATGGTCAATTAATTCGCATGTCAATCCCACCACTTAATGAAGAACGTAGAAAAGAGCTTGTAAAGCTTGCACATAAATATGGCGAAAATTGCAAAGTATCTTTGAGAAATGTTCGTCGCGATGGTATGGATGATGTAAAAAAATTAGAAAAAGACCACGGCATGCCTAAAGATGAAGCACATGGAGTGGGCGAAGATATACAAAAACTTACTGATGATTATTCTAAAAAAGTAGATGAAATTGTTAAAGCTAAAGAAAGCGAGATCTTAACGATTTAGTTATACTGGGGGTATTATTGCCCCCCATTATTATATTTCAGCATCCTCGCTTAAAGCTTCCCCCCCAAGAACCGCAACTTCTTCATTTGGTACCACCAAATCAGTGTCATTATCAAATTTATTATGATTCTTCGCTTCTAACTTGATAGTATTTATAAAGCTTTGAACAAGTTTCATATATTGATTATGCTCAATATACCCAAGGAAGTCTAGACCATATTTATCTGTAACATCTAACTTTATTCCATATTGAACAAGCATAAGTATTGGGAAAAAAAGTTTATGTTTTGCAGCACAAAATAAAGCGTTACGACCATTATTATCAACAATATTCACATCTGCACCATTCTTTAAAAGTAGCTCCATTGCCAATCCGTTATCGTTTTCGGCCGCGAGAAATAAAGGTGTTTCACCTACAAAGTCCTGGATGTTTATTGCTGCTTTTGCCTCAATTAACAATTTTATAGATTCTAAATAGCTAGCATTTTCTTTGGCTTTTACAGCATATCCGAGTGGTGTTACACCTTGGTGATCTTGAGAATTAATCTCTGCGCCTTTCTTAATTAAAAGTTTTACAATTTTGTTATTTCCATTTCTTACAGCCAAATGTAGAGGTGTTATGCCTAGCTCACTTGCATGATTAACATCCGCAGCTCTCTCTATTAAAAGGACAGCAATATCATTCTTTATATGGTTTAGATTATGCAATAAAGTAAAGCCATGCTCATTTGGGTCGTTTATTAAATTTGGATTTTCGCTTACAATTTTTTCTACTTCTGTATAGTTATTTGCTTTAATAGCTTTTTTCAGGTCTTTTTTTGTAAACATAAACTCCTCTTAGTTGTTAATCGAAAACAATTTTCAATTAAAACTAAATGAACAACTTGAGTCAACTAATTTTATTTCTGACATCGCTTACAAAAGAAGCTTGCTCGTCCTGCTTGTATCATTTTTTCTATAATATTATTACATATCGCACAAGTTTTACCATGTTTACCATATACCAAGAAATTATGCTGAAAATAGCCAGCATCACCCTGGCCTGAGACAAAATCCTTTAATGTTGAACCACCAGCAATTATTGCTTTATTTAAAACATCCTTAATTGCTTGCACTAAGCGCTCTACCTCTTTTGCACTCAAGCTATTTGCAGGACGCTCAGGATGGATAGAGGCTATATGCAAACTCTCAGATGCATATATATTGCCTACTCCAACTACTATTTTAGAGTCCATAATAAAATTTTTAATAGGACTAGATTTGCGCAAAGCAGCCTTTAAAAAATAACTAGCATTAAAATCATCTGTTAATGGTTCAGGCCCAAGATTTGCAAAATACTTGTGGGATGCCATTTCGTTTTGCGGAATTAAATCTATTAAGCCAAATCTTCGAGGATCATTTAGGGTCAAAATATTATTATCTTCAAGCGTAAATATAATATGATCATGTTTTACTATCTCACGCATAGGACTAAGAGTAAAACGCCCGCTCATCCCAAGATGAACAATAATATTATAATTATTTTCAAGCTTCAGAATCAGGTATTTAGCCCTTCTCTCAACCGATATAATTTTATTATTTATACAAAGCTCTTCTAAATTATTTGGAAAAGGGTAACGTAAATTATCCCTAAAAGTCTCAACTCCAATAATTGTTTTATCAATTATAAATGGCTCAAGACTACGGCGTACAGTTTCTACTTCAGGTAATTCAGGCATAAAAACTTCTTGGTATTTTGTTGGTTTTCCCTTTATTATAATATTATATTTAAAGAAATAACACTATTATGGATGCAAATAATAAGGAAACGGATTTTGGCTTTAAAAAAATTAAAGCTAGTGAAAAGGAAAAGCTAGTTGGTAAAGTTTTCTCCTCTGTTGCCGATAAATATGATTTAATGAACGATGTAATGAGCCTTGGAATTCATCGTTATTGGAAAATGCGTTTCGTTGAATATCTAACAAAGCTTGATGCTAAAATTATAGATGTTGCAGGTGGCACAGGCGATATTGCGCTTAAGATAATGCAACAAGCGCGCTCTAAAGGAGCATCCCCTGAAGTTCATGTAGTAGATATTAATTATGAAATGCTAAAAGTAGGGCAAGATAAAGCGATTGACAATAATATATTAAAAAACATCTCCTTCAGTCAAGCAAATGCAGAACATCTCCCTTTTGCCGATAATAGTTTTGATTATTATACTGTAGCTTTTGGCATAAGAAATATGACTAATTTAGATGTTGTGCTTAAAGAGGCAAAAAGAGTTTTAAAGCCAGGCGGGAAGTTTTTATGTTTAGAGTTTTCGCATGTAGATTTCCCTTTATTCAAGCCTTTCTACGATTTTTATTCTTTTAACGTTATTCCTAATATGGGGAACCTGATTGCTGGCGACAAAGAGTCTTATCAGTATCTAGTAGAAAGTATCCGAAAGTTTCCGCTACAAGATGAATTTGCCAGCAAAATATCAGCTTGCGGCTTCCAAAATGCTAGATTCGAAAATTTAAACTTCGGAATTTGTGCCATTCATTCGGCTGAAAAAATATGATTAAATTTATAAAACATGGATTCCAGCTTTTTAAACTACTAATTTTAGTTGTAAGGTACCAAATATATGAGGTACCTACTACTAGAAATTCAGCTAAATATATAGGTAGAAGGAATAATTTTTTTTTCATATTCTACCCACTTAAATGGCTACCTGGGCTTAAAAATAGTTATGGAGCAAGACTTGCTCTTATGCTACAAAATCTTGGACCTATTTATATAAAGCTTGGTCAAGTATTGTCTACACGGCCAGATTTAGTTGGTGATGATATAGCAGAAAGCCTTAAATCCTTACAAGATAGGCTCCCTCCATTTAACAGTGAAATTGCAATTTCAATATTAGAAGAATCACTTGGACGTGATATAAACCAGCTATTCAGTCATTTTGATAAAACACCTATTGCTGCAGCTTCTATTTCACAAGTTCATAAAGCAATTACCCATAATGGTCATAGTGTTGCTGTAAAAATTCTACGGCCCAACATAGATGAAATCTATAAGCAAGATATAGAATTTCTTTATTTTCTAGCTAAGGTTGCTGAGCGTTTTTCAAAGAAACTCAAAAGACTTAAAGTAAAAAAAGTTGTGCAAACTTTAGATGATTCAATGAAAATAGAGCTTGATCTTAGGTTCGAAGCTGCAGCTTGCTCTGAGATGCAAGATAAGTTTATTAAAGATCCTAATATTTATATACCTCGAGTCTTTTGGCATTTAACTTCTGACTGTATCCTGACTACTGAATGGATTGATGGTATATCAATTTATAATAAAGAAGCTTTAATTGAAAATAATCTGAACCTCTTTGATATAGCCTCAAGAATTGCTATCATGTTTTTTAATCAAGCTTTTAGGGATGGCTATTTCCATGCCGATCTCCATCCAGGAAATGTTTTTATTCTCCCAGATGGAAGAGTTGGCTTAATAGATTTCGGTATAATGGGAAGACTACCAGAACAAGACCGCCTAGCAATGGCAGAAATTATTTATGGCTTTATAAAAAGAGATTATTTACAAGTAGCAAAGCTTCATATTCGCGCCGGATATGTGCCAAAACATACAAATCTCGATTTATTTGCCCAAGCTTGTAGATCAATAGGTGAGCCTATTGTTGGGCTACCGGTTGGAGAAATATCGGTTAGTAATTTAGTAGGGCAATTATTTAAAATTACTGAGGATTTTTCGATGGAAACTCAACCTCAACTAATACTACTGCAAAAGACAATGATGGTGATAGAAGGAATAGGCAAGAAACTTGATCCTAAAATTAATATGTGGATTTTAGCTGAAGGGTGGATCAGAAAATGGGCCGTTCGCAACCTTACTCCTGAGGCAAAAATTATAAGATATGTTAAGCACAAAATTGATAAGCTTGTAGACGAAATTTATGAAGAAAAATAGCGGATTGAGAATAGTTACTTGGAATATCAATTCTATTAGGCTTAGAATGCCTATCATTAAAGACTTTATTGCGAAATTTAAGCCTGATATTTTAGCTCTACAAGAAACTAAAGTTGATGATAAAAGCTTTCCCTTAGGAGATTGCTTTAGCCTTGGCTTTGAATATGTAAGATTTAGTGGCGAACCATCTTATAACGGGGTTGCAATTCTGTCAAAAATTCCTATAGATGAGCATTTTAATTTAGCATTTTATAATGATCATAAAAGGCATGTAGCAATTAAGATTGGCGACACTGAAATCCATAATTTCTACGTTCCAGCCGGCGGAGACATTCCTGACCCCGAGCTTAACCCTAAGTTTCTCCATAAGCTTAAATTTTTAGACTTAATGTATGAATGGTTTAAGACAAATAAAAATACTGAGCAAAAAATTGTCCTAGTTGGAGATTTAAATGTTGCCCCTCTTGAGCATGATGTCTGGTCAACAAAACAGCTGAATAATATTATCAGCCATACTAAAATTGAGCGAGAAAAGCTAACTAGAAATTTAGAGGATTTTAATTGGATTGATGCACCACGTCAATTTATCCCGCATGACCAGAAATTATATTCCTGGTGGAGCTACCGTAATCAGGATTGGAAAAAATCAAATCGCGGCAGAAGGTTAGATCATATTTGGGTTAGCCAAGGTCTAAAGTCTGCGCTCTTAAGCCACCATACTTTCATAGAAGCGCGTGATTATGAGAAGGCTTCGGATCATGTGCCTGTGATAATTGATTTATAGGATGATATAAAAAAGTACTATAACATCCTTATCACCTTTTATATTATTTTATTGCTGCTTTGATAATATCTTCTGCTTCAATATTGCTTACTTGTGCTTTATCATTAAGAATAAAATTAGCACCTATCAAGTCGTCTCCAATAGGCTCCATTTTGCCCCCAAGTATATGAGCAAAAAATTGCTCAACTAAAGCATAGTGCGATAATCTACTCTCAGCCCTTGCAAAACCATGCCCTTCATCTTCATATAATGTGTAAATGACTGGGATATTCTTATCTCTCATGGCTTTTACTATTTGATCAGATTCTGCTTGTTTTACCCTTGGATCATGCGCTCCTTGGGCAATAAATAATGGCTTGTTTATTTTACCAGCATGATTTAAAGGAGAAACTTGGTTTAATGCTTCTATCTCTTCTGCAGTATCCCAAGGCCCTACTCTTTTCTTAAAGTCATTTAAAATTGGCTCCCAATAAGGTGGCACACTTTTTATCAAGGTTAAAATATTTGAAGGTCCAACAATATCAACCCCACAGGCGAACACATCTGGAGTTAAAGTTAACCCTACTAGTGTCGCATAGCCGCCGTAGCTTCCACCCATAATTGCAACTTTTTTAGGATCTGCAATATTTTTCTCAATAGCCCAATTTACACTATCAATAAGATCATCATGCATTTTTTTACCCCACTCGCGATTACCTGCATTAAGGAAGTCTTTGCCAAGACCATTTGACCCTCGGTAATTAACGCTTAAGACCGCATAACCACGATTTGCAAGCCATTGATGAACTGGATTTAAACCCCAACCATCTCTCACCCATGGTCCTCCATGAACGTAGAGCACGAGTGGAACTGGGCTACTAGCCTTAAAATTTTCATCTAATTTTAAGTTAATTGGCACGGTTAAATAGCTTACAAGATTTAACCCATCTCTTGCTTTGATAATGACTGGATGCATTGGAGCAAGCTCAGATTTCTCTAAAGCTTCTCTATTAGTAAATAAAAACTCAGCCTTTTTATTTTTACGATCATATTTATAATATTTCACGGGTTGAGTGTCACTATCATAAGCAACTAGCCATGCTTGATCATCCTGTGTGCGACTATTAATTATAAGCGTTCCATTGCTTAGATTACTTAAATATTCAATATCATCTTTAATTGATTCATCTATTATTTTAACGCTTGGCTTTTCATAATTTACTGATACAGCTTGAATTATATTATCTGTTGGGTGAGCGGTAAGAATATGCACATCTGCTCTATCATCTTCAGCAAGAATTTTCGTCTCTAAGGTTTTTAAATTCATTACTTTAAGTGCTGCAATATTACGATCTCTACTATCTTGTAAATAAATGTTAGAGCCTGATTTATCAAAACCAATAATATGAGTAGTTTTAGTATCATCCGATGGAACCGTCATGAAATTTTTCCAAGCTTTATCTTTAAATTCAAAATATTCAGCACCTCCATCATTTGTTGGAACGACGCCAAAGCGCAAATTTAAATCTTCGTCAAAGTCAAACCCAATAAATTTATTATTTTCTAAAACAAGTTCCTTTGCGCCAGTTGCTAGGTTAATCTTAAATATATCGAAAAACCTTTTATCTCTTTCGTTAAGACCTACTATTATTTCTTGCGGGAATTTATGGCTTGTGCCGTATATAGATGAACGAACTCCACTTTCTGGCGTTAAAAGCTTATTTTCATTTGTATTAAAATTATGACTATAAATACGGAAATTTTCATCCCCCTTCTCATCTTGCATATATAAAATATGCTCATTATCATATGCCCAATAATATGCTCTAATACCTCGTCCTTTATCCTGGGTTATAGCTTTTGCATCACTCGGCTTATCACTTGGTGCAATCCAAATATTGAGCACTCCTTCAAGGGGTGCGATATAGGCAATATATTTACCGTCATGGCTCAATGTTACGCTTACTCTGTCAGGATTTCCGAATAAAACTTTACGCGGGATAATATCGTTTTATGAAAATAATTTTGTCGCCATAAATATAATTGCTATTAATGTTATAAAAAAGATAAATATAGTTTTGAAATTCATGTTAATGTACCTTGAATATAGTATTTGTGAAAGTTAAACGATATATAAAATTATATACTCGGTCAATAGTAGAATTTTATTTAGTTTTCTTCGTTAAACTTCATAAAGCATCTAAATTATAACCTTGATTAAGAATTGATGATTCGTTATAACTGCATATATTCTTTGAACTTTAAAACATAATTTAATTATGACTAAATGGATTTATTTTTTTGACGAAGCAACAAATCCTAAATCATTTAATAGTGAGTTATTAGGTGGTAAAGGTAAAGCCCTTGCAGAAATGGCCTCTCTAGAACTTCCAGTACCTGCAGGATTTGTTATCACAACAGAATTATGTAAATATTATTACAAAAATGACAAAACCTTTCCTAAAAGCTTTAACGAAGAACTCCAAGAAGCTATAAAGAGGCTTGAACAGAAAACAGGCAAACAATTTGGCGGCAAAGAGAATCCACTTTTAGTCTCGGTTCGTTCTGGTGCACCAATTTCTATGCCAGGGATGATGGATACTATTCTTAACCTAGGTTTAAATGAGCATTCGGTTGAAGCTCTTACCCAACAGACAAAAAACCCTAAATTTGCTTTAGATAGTTTTCGTCGCTTAATCCAGATGTATAGTAGCGTTGTACTTGATGTATCTCATCATAGTTTTGAAACTATACTCACGAAACATCAAGAACAATATAAATTAAATAGTGACAGTGAATTTACTGCAGAACAATTAAAAGAAGTAATTGAAGATTATCTTAATTTAGTAGAAAAGGATACAAAAGCAAAATTCCCAACTCAGCCTGATGAACAATTAACTTCGGCAATAAAAGCTGTGCTTGATTCTTGGATGAACCCAAGAGCTATTGCTTATCGTAAAATCAATAAAATATCTAAAGATTTCGGTACTGCAGTTACTATCCAATCAATGGTTTTTGGGAATATGGGTGAAACCTCTGCAACCGGTGTTGCATTTACGCGTAACCCATCAAATGGTGAAAAATATCTCTATGGCGAGTTTTTAATCAATGCTCAAGGTGAGGATGTTGTTGCCGGTATTCGTACCCCTTTCCCGATTAATGCATTTGAGAATCAGGAAAGTTCTATGGAGACTATGCTTCCTCAAACCTATAAGGAGCTTAAATCTATTGCTAATTTGCTCGAAACTCATTTTAAAGATATGCAGGATATAGAGTTTACAATTGAACAAGGGAAGTTCTATATACTGCAAACACGCTCTGGTAAAAGGAGCGCACTTGCTGCTATTAAAATTGCTGTAGATATGGTTTCAGAAAAACTCATCACAAAAGAAGAAGCCATTTGCCGAGTAGAGCCTGAATCTTTAAACCAACTTCTTCATGCAAGAATCGATTATTCAGCCCCTCACACTATATTAACCCAAGGACTTCCAGCCTCCCCTGGAGCAGCTTATGGCGCTGTTGTATTCTCTGCAAAAGAGGCAGAAGAGTTGGCTGGGCTTGGTAAAGTCATATTAGTAAGGCATGATACTTGCCCAGAAGATATCAAAGGCATGCATGTTGCTGAGGGTATACTTACAGCAAGGGGCGGAATGACCTCACATGCAGCAGTAGTCGCTCGAGGCATGGGTAAACCCTGTGTATGTGGCGCAAGTAGTATATTCATTGACCAAACAGCAAGGATTTTAAAAATTGGCGAACATGAAATTAGAGCTGGTGAATTTATTACAATAGATGGTTCTAATGGTAAAGTTATTCTTGGCGAAGCTCATGTAATACCTCAAGAATTTCCAAAAGAATTTATAACAATAATGCAATGGGCCGATAGCTTGAGACGTTTAGATGTTCGCACCAACGCTGAAACTTATATGGATACAGAAGCTGCACTTAAATTTGGCGCTCAAGGAATTGGGCTTTGCCGTACTGAGCATATGTTTTTTGATCCTCAAAAAATTAGTCTTGTGCGTAGGATGATAGCTGCTACAACAAAAGAACAAAGGCAGCAAGCAATTAATGAAATTTTCCCTTTGCATAAAGAGGATTTTAAGCAAATATTTGCTTTGATTAAGAACCTACCAGTTACAATAAGATTGCTTGATCCCCCTCTACATGAATTTTTACCACATTATGACCCAGAAATTGAACTTCTGGCAAATGAACTTAATCTACCTATTAATATTGTAAAACATAGAATAGATGCTTTGAAAGAATCAAATCCTATGCTTGGGCATAGGGGCTGCAGGCTGGCTATCACCTATCCTGAAATTTACGAAATGCAATTAAAAGCAATTTTCCATGCAGCTTTAGAGGTTAGAGAAGAATATGGAATAAATCCTAAATTAGAAATTATGATACCTCTAATTAGCAATATTAAAGAACTTGAATTACTTAGTAGACAAGTAAGCGACACTGCTAAATCAATATTCCAAAATTCAGGTAAGCTTATAAATTTCTCGATAGGTACTATGATAGAACTACCAAGAGCTGCTTTGCTTTCAGATCAAATAGCTGAATATGTTGAATTTTTTAGCTTTGGCACTAACGACCTTACACAAACTACTTACGGACTATCGCGTGATGATACTGGTTCATTCTTAAAGGATTACATGGATAAGGGAATATTTAAAGAAGATCCTTTCGTTAGAATAGATGAAGAAGGAGTTGGAGAACTTATTAAAATATCTATTAATAAAGCTCGCGAAACAAGGGAAGATATAAAATTTGGGGTTTGTGGCGAGCATGGCGGCAACCCTGAATCTATCTACTTCTTCGAAACTATTGGGCTTGATTACGTTTCTTGCTCACCCTATAGAGTGCCAATTGCAAGACTTGCGGCTGCTCAAGCTACCATTAAGTTTAAAACTTAATAACCTAATTAATATATTTTTCTAATAAAAATTAATCTAGTTGATATTTTCTTTAAAGTATGTTAATTTATGCATCTATATTAATTTACGAAGTTAAAGAGATGAAAATAAAAAATGATGAAAACACCGAAAATATTGAAGGATTAGAGAAGTTCATTAACCAATTAGAAAATATATTTAATGTGTTAACGCCCGACCAAAAAAAGACATTCCTGTTATCCATTATTCAACAAGATAGAGACACTATATTACATGGCTCTGCAAGATGTGGGAATTTATCTATTGTAAAAGGGTTAATGGAAATCGGCATTGATCCTAATTTATTAGATTCGACAAATCAAACTGCTTTACATCACGCTGTACTAGCTAAAAATTTTACAATGGTAAAGCTTGTGCTTGAGCATGGCGCAAATGTGAATGCTTCTGATAAATATGAGTATACTCCTCTTTTTAACTCTGTATTAACAGGAGATTTAAAAGTTATTGAATTACTCTTAGAACATGAAGCAGAATTTCACGATCTACCTTCACACCGCCACCCTTTCTCTTTAGCAGCAAGTTTAGGCAATATTGAAGCAATGAAATTACTGATTCAATATGGCGCAGATCCTAAACAAATTTATAAACCATTTAATGAAACTGCGCTTCATGCTGCAGCTCATAATGATAACGTTGACGCAGTAAAATTCCTTTTGGAACTCGGCTTGGATGTAAATGCTAATGGTGAGCTCGGAACCCCATTATATTATGCTCATGATTCATATACATGTATGAACGGTATAAGTTATTTCTTCGCGGAAATGGGGTTAAAGCCTAGCCCTATCCCTAGCCCTAAACTAAATTTAAATGTAATTTCACTGCTACTGGAAAAAGGCGCTAATCCAAATATAGGAGGTAAGCACATTCATCCTATACACCTAGCTGCTTTAGGCAAAAATATTAGTCTTGTAAAACAACTTATAAAGCATGGTGCAGACCCTAAAGCAGGGGGAGAAGGGGTAAATGGTCTGCATTATGCAATTGTATCAGGTAGTTTTGAACTCGTAGATTTTTTTCTCCAATCAGGTATCGATATAAATTCTAATCCTGTTCCATCATATAATAAGGAAAATCCTATATGTATTGCTTTGAAAACTGGCAATCTAGAAATGACAAACTTCTTACTTCAAAAAGGTGCAGTTTTAACATTGGATAAACCATATATTATTGAAGCTGGAATAAGAAATTTAGACACATTTAAGTTTTTATTAGAAAGAGGATTAAAGCTTGATTATAAAGATCAAAAAGGTAATACCTTATTACATAAGGCTTCTGATTATAGTAAAATTGAAGTAATAAAGTTTCTTTTAGAGAAAGGATTAGACGTTAACGCACGAAACAACAATGGAGAAGTAGCTACTCAAAAAATATATTTTCATACTTCGAGCGAAATTGTAAAACTATTTCTGGATTATGGAGCTAATGTAAACAATATCGATGATAAAGGATATACACCATTGCATTATCTAGCAATAAATGGTGACGATAATTTTGAAGCATTTAGATTTCTTCTCGAGGCTGGAGCAAATAAAAATTTAATATTCCCTTTTAGTAATAATGATATGCTTATACATGTTTTAGCTAAAAACGAATATACTAAATCAATGAAAATTTTCTTTGAATATGGTGGCGACATTAAACCTTTATATGATATAAAATTTACTGATTTTGATGGTTATAAAGAAAATAAAGTAAATAGTAATCCTATAACTAAGCTGGCTAAAGCAATAAATGAAGATATACCACACAATGAAATTTTATCAATTAATGAGATACAAGAATATTACGATTCTATTTTCTTTGCGTTAAGAGCGCAATTAGTAAATGAGAATGACGCTAAATATATTAATTATTCTATCGAAAATCTTTTTATAATTAAACCTGAAGTAAATATTATTGATCTTATACTTCAAGCTAATAAAGGAAATGTGCTTAATAGTTTTGAGGTAATAGCAAAATCTGAAGCGATTCAATATCTGAACGAAGAAGATAGCTTTGATAATTTAAAAAATCATATTATTAAAGAAGCTTCAAGCATGGAGAATGACAAAGTTAGCGATTATTTAAATAGCTTAAAGAATATATTAGATGATTTAGAAGAGAGCTCTATAAAAGATTCTATTTTAGAGATGATTAATATTGTGACGGAAGATTATAAATTACCATCTTTAAAAATTTTATCTTTGAAATCAATCCTTGGAAACATCGAAAATGATAGTGCTGTTGACGAAACTAACTACTTAGAGCAAATCTTTCCAAATATGCATGGAGTCTATCAAGAAACGATTAGAGATGTTATTTTAGAAAGTAATTGTATTTTTAGCCCTCAAGAGACCAAAGTAAAAGATCATTTACTTGCAGCTATGAATGACTATGACGCATGATTTAAGTCATAATCTATAAGAAACTTCGAGTAATATTGCATAAAAGGAGGCTTAAAGCCTCCTTTTATTATTTCCTACCATGAGATATAGATATTTTACTTTCCAATATTTCTATAATTATTATACTATAAGGAAAATTTAATCATAAATATAAGGATTATATGAAAAAGCTTCTTTTATTTCCGCTGGTTTTTCTAGCCTTTAACGCTTGTGCAGAAGTATTTTATGGACCAACCACCATTAACTCTGAACATTATTATAAAGGTCTGACAATACATGGCCCTGCAGACCTTAAAAATGTCAAAGCTGACAATATTACTATTAATGGACCTGCTGATATAAAAGATCTCGAGGCTCAAGAGATGGATATAAATGGACCTTTACAGTTTGAAAATATTAACGTGAGAGGATTATTGAAAGTAAACGGCCCTATTAATGCAAGCTCAAATGCAAATATCAATGGAATTAGAGTGAATGGCCCTGTAAAAATTACTAATGCAACAATTTCTGGCAAAAGCGAAGTATCAGGTCCCGTAACTTTTCAGGATACAAATTTAGGTGACCTTATAATTAATGGTGGTGTAAAAATAAAATTAAAAGATTCTAGTGTAAATAATATAGTTATAAATAAAAGTGTCAAAGACGAATCACAAAAACTTCATTTAAAAGGTATAGTTACAGTTAAGGGAAATATTAAATTTGAATCAGGTAAAGGGATTATAATAATCGACAATGCAACTTCTTCAAGCATAAAAGGCAAAATTGAAGGTGCCGTTATTCAGAAATAAAAGATATATCGGATAGCGACAGGATGAACATTATTTTGCTATCCATTTTTTCACTTCCAAAGCGAGAATTTTCTAGTTAATTCGCTTACCTTTTCTTTAGGACCAAAAATTACGCAACCAATAAAATTAAGATCATCAAGCTTGGTTAAGCTGGTTCTCTCTATTTGTTCAACATAGGTACCTTCCCTCATAGTATCAATAAAAATCCCATATACTAAGTTACTTTCTCTTGCACAAAATATTGTTTTCTTTATTTCGTTAGATTTTCCCCTAAGTATTATAAAAGGTACACGCGAAATATTAGGATAAATATTCCCCTCAGCATCTTTATAATCATCTAATAATGCTTCACCCTTTCCTAACGCTGCTCCAAGCCCTAGGCTCATATGCGCAATCGCGTTCATACAAATCCCTACCTCTAAGTCTTTATTTAATATTGCAGCAAATTTTACATTTATATTACTCATGAAATTCCCCTTTTTAGTTTACTGAAACTATTCTACCGTTTGTCATCAATAATAAATCTTTGACTTGTATGTTAAACACTGCATTTGGTGTTCCTGCAGCAGCCCATAAATCATCAAATCTAAGTAAATCTTGATCTATGAACACTAACTTAATTGCATGCTTATGACCTATAGGAGGTATCCCACCTATTGCAAAACCAGTCAACTCTTTAGTAAATACCGCATCAGCTTTGATTATTTCTTCGCTAATATATGATTCAATTATTTTTTCATTGACCCTATTTGGTCCCGACACTAAAACCAGAACTGGCTTTACAGTCATTCGTGTTTTAAATATAAGTGATTTAACAATTTGTGAGACTGCACATCCTATGCTAGATGCCGCTTCTTGTGCTGTTCTGCAGCTGTTTGGAAGCTCTAAAACTTTGCACTGCACATTTTTTTGCTCTAAAGCATATTGTACGGTTTGGGCACTTCTCGCAAGTTTTTGGCTCATTGTACTTTCTCCATAATTATATATTATAAATCTATTGAACTTTTATATAATGTGCGTTATAACGCTCAAAGGACATATTAGCATTGTGCGTCATAACGCACAAGTGTTTTTTTGTAATTTTTGATGAAAGGTAGAATTTGCAAGATTTATCTCTAAGAATATCTAAAACTTTAAAGGATTTACGTAAAGAAAAAGGTTGGAGCTTAGACGTAGCTAGTAAAAAAACTAATGTTAGCAAAGCAATGCTTGGTCAAATTGAACGTGGAGAATCCAGCCCGACAATTGCAACTCTTTGGAAGATTGCAACAGGGTTTGAAACTTCTTTTTCTTCTTTTATAGATGAAACAGTTACAGATATTACTAATCCTATTCACCGGACAGGGAGCCCTAGACAAATGCACCCCGAAGATAACAAAATCCGGGTTATACCTATATTTCCATTTGATGAAAAATTATGTTTCGAAGTTTTTATCATTGAACTATTACCTGGTTGCGAACATCTGTCTCCTCCTCACAAAACTGGGATAATTGAACATATTATGGTTGCAGAAGGAGAAATGGAGGTTCTCTTAAACGGTACTTGGCATAGTCTTAAGAAAAATGAAGGATTATATTTTAATGCAGATCAACCTCATGGCTATCGAAACAAATTGTCTGAGAAAGCAACAATTCATGATATAATTCATTATCCGAAGTAGTTTGGGTTAAAGGAAATAGTTATTTCAAAATTCTCATCTTAAAGAATATTACAACTTAAACCTTGATCACCAATCATACTTAAAGCTGGCACTAAATCGCTTTCGATATTTTGTTCTGCTATCAAATCAAGAATCTCTGCTGGCATAAATTCTATAGGGCAAGGTATCTCAGGATTATCTTGCTTTATCGGAAATTTTAACCCCTTAGCTTCTAAATAAAATGCCTTACAAAGATCATGGAATTTGCCATTGAATAAAGCTTGCTGTTCAGCTTTAAGCTTAGGTTTAAAGTTAAATAGTAAATTGTCTAGAATAGGTAAGGTACTTACAATAAAATCCTTTTCCATTAATGCCTTTATATGCGCTGTATTTTCATAAACTCTTATTATATCTTTAACATTAAGCTTGTCCCTTGTAATTTTCTTATCAAAATAATTAATGATTTTATTTAGAGATTTTTCAGTTTTCTCTAACTCATTTAATTTTTTATGACTCAAGCGCCAAAAGCTAAAAATATCATCCGCTTCAATATCTGAAACATCCATTTGCAGAAGATATTTGCTTTCTTTAAATATTTGCTTGAAAGCTTCTCTATTCTCCTTACCTATTTGATTATTAGGCAACCATATACGAATTAATGAGGAATTATTTTCTAAACTTTTTATATAAGATTTCCCTCCTTCAACCCCTATATTATTATTTGCAAGAGAAAGTTCCATTAGTGTTTTATTATTTTCAATAGATTTTGCTAAAGCATCTACTGCTTTTGGACCAATATTATTAGAATCTAAATGAAGGGATATTAGGCTTGAATTATAAGCTAATTCCCTAGCAAGGGTTAAAACTTGCTCCTCGGTCAAACCTTTATCATTTAAAATTAAATGCTTTACCTCGTTATTTTTTATCTTCTCAATTACTTCACTAAATTCTTCATGCCACATTTTTATATTATTATATATTTATTAATCGAAATTATATAAATAAAAATAAAAAAGTAAAGAAGTATAATTAATGCTTGTTAACTATTGCGATGTTTTTCAAGTATTATAGTCAAGATACATGTATGACAGTTAGGAAAGTAGTTTATTTCTGCGCGATAATAACTATATTGGCTTGCTGGTTAAGTTTATTAGTTAATAGAGGGGGAGAATATTGCGAGCTAATTATAGAGAACCCTACATAAGATAAAACCTCCTCCATTGTCTCAAGATCAAATAAATGTACTTCATTTGGAAAATTTTCCTTTGACTCTGGCTCCTTCTCCCAAAGATTCGTTATATAGCCTGGCCATTTTGATTTAGCTAATTTATTTCTTAAATATTCTTCATGAACATTAATCCACGAACCTGAATATACACTTCCAGAGATAATAAATAATTTTCCACCTGGCTTAAGACAGTCATAAATTTTTGCTAAAGCCTGCATTGTTTGTTCGGGGTTTAAGAAGATGAATATTCTAGAGAGAAGGGCGCCATCATAAAAATTTTTACTTAAAAATACTTGGTCAGGAAAAGATGCGACTTGAGTTGAAAGGTAAGGTTTGAAGTTAGTAGGACAATTTTCATTAAGCGCATCGATATGTTTAGGCTCAATATCTATAGCAAAAACTTTACCCCCAAGTTTTAAGGCTTCAATAGTATGAAAACCAAAAGCACAACCTATATCAATGAAGTTTCCTTGCGTAGCCTTAACATGCTCCAAAAAGGCTTCAGATGCTAGGTCGAGAGTTGAATGAGTAAAACCCATTTTATTTAGAGTAGGATGCATATATTATTAACGATTTTAAAAAATATAATTATCATTTATTTATAACTATAGATGATTTAATAACATACTGACTGTTCTCTTACAATCGATTTTTATCACTACGAACATAGGAATGTCTTAAGTAAAGCAAGCATTGCTATTAACTTTTATTTAATTATTATTTCGGACAATATTATAAAAAGAATAAGATAACGATGAAAATAAAAACCAGACAACAAATTGCGAAAGAAAGAGAATTAGAAAAATTGGTTTTTAACTATCAAAATACTGGCTTAGCTGAAGATAAAGCTAAATTACGTGATAACTTATTTGATTATTTTAAAAAAGATGAATTCCAGACTTATATCAAAGAAGGAGGAATGAGCGAAGTAGTAGCCAAAAAGTATCAACCCGAAATCATTCTTTTATTACTAGAATCCCAAGGTGGTATAGATTTCCAAGATAATGATGGAAATACAGCAGCGCATTATGCTATGGATTATCTCAGTCCAAATATCATTTTATTAAAAGAATTAGAGAAAAAAGGAGCCAACCTAAACCTTAAGAATAATAATGGTGAAACCATACTACATAAGGCTGCTGTGACATCTACCCCGGAAGTATTAGAATTTATAAACAACTCTTCTAACCTTGATCATTCAATAGTAAATGACAATAAGGAATTGCCTATAAATATTGCTATCAATAGATATAATCATTTTTTATCTCAAGATAACAAAAGCTCAAAAGTTTTAGAGATGGGAGCAGCATTAAAAATATTTGACGACAAATACAGTCAACTTTTCATGACTTCAATAGAAGCATTCGGTAATCAGATAAAAGATACACTCGAAAATCTGCAAAAGAATAAAAGTTTTAGTGTTCTTGAACTAATTAAAAATGCTAGCGCTACAGTAAATGAAAAGCAACAGAGCGAGTTTAATCAAATTATAAATACTGCATGGAATGTAGCCGAAGAAGCGGCCAGAAAAGGAGATATTACATTAAAAGCCAACTTAACTTACTATGCTTTAACGACATGTGAAAATATATTAAATTCTGAATTTCCTCATCCTATAGTAGCCATAAATTCTAAGTTTTTCCCTCTAGTCCATTTTGATAATAACAGCTCTACTAATATAGCTAATAATGTTCTTGGCTTTTGGATTGAAAAATATATAGCAGTTTCCTTTAGCACAGAAAATATTAATGATTCGGTGAATACTTTAATGCATGAAGTATTGCATGACACTATTCAAGGAGTTTATCAAAATTCTTGTTTGCCACATGAAGGCAAATATAATAATCAAGAATTTGTAACTTCAAATAGTTTAGAAGCTTCCTTAGATCCAGCTCACAGACAAATAAAATCTTTTACTGAGGATATGAAAGAGTTACATAGGTTAGCTTTAACAGAAGAGGAAAAATTTGCTATAATTGAGGAATGTTATAATAGGTTAAACTCTAGTACTGGAGATTTAATTTTGCCAAATAAAATATATAAAGATCTTTCCGTCAACAATAAACATTCGCAAGAAAATTATATTAAGCCTGAAGAGCAAGATGAGTTTAAAAGTAAGGATCTTTCTCATAAAATAACAAACTCTATCTTAGATTGTGACAAAGAAAAGACTAAAAAGAATTTTAGAGAAATTATCTCAGATATTTACATTAAGCAAGGTGGAGATAATACTCATAATCATACAATAGATTTAAATACGAACAATAGATATCCTACACAAAAGATTACCTTTAATGATATCTCTGTAAGAGGAGAATTATATACTTTTTTAATAGGCCAAAAAGCAGAAGAGTATACGAATGACTTATTGAAAAATGGAAAAATTACAAAGGATTCTGCTACTATAAAATACGCACCAAATATAACCAAATCTTTTGAGGAAGATTTCGCTAAAGATATTCTCCCTGCACTCGAAGAAAAAATCGAATTAATTACTAAAGACAAAGGAATTAAAATTGCTGGGCTTGAAATATTTGAAAAGCAGATCAAAGATTTGAAGGAAAAGATAACAAAAGAGGAGCTTACTAGTAAGCCTAAGTTAAAAAGAGCTGAAGAAACTCAAGAGTTAAAATCTTGGAGTCAAAAATTCAAACCAGAAGAAATTAGTGAAGGGACATCTAAAATAAAAACTTTAAAAAACTCTAAGACCTTAGAAGACATAAAAACTAAGAAGGAAAGTTCTAATAAAAGTTTTGCTGAAAACGTTTCAAATAAAAAATCCGAAGATAAAAGCTGGAAGAAATAAAGTAGCATTATTGCTTTAAAAATATTCTTTAAAAGATTATTTTATGATCTTTCATTGAAAATTAAATTATTAAAAAAAGGGATGAGTTATTTGGAAAGCTTAAAAAGTGAGATCAAAAAACAAAAAAAGCTTGCTTAAGCAGGCTTAGCCAAGACTTACTCTCCTTTTGCCTGTAGTCTAGTACAGCCTTCGCTGTGAGGTTTCACGCAGATATTGATAAAGGACCTATGGGTTTTACTCTCTAACTAACAACCAAGCCAGTTAAACACATTTTATTATTATGTTAAAATATAGAATTACAAAGAGATAAGATATATATAGTTATTAACCTTATGTTAAGATATTTAGTATAAGATTAAGTTATATCTTTTAGGAGTTTAATATGAATAATACTGAGATCTGGAATAGTTTTAGAAATTTGGCTAATAATTATGATCAAGAAACAGATCCTAATGTTAAGGAAAAATATAATGTTCTATTAAAAAATCTTTTTCAAAAGAAAGAAGTAAAAGATTATTTTAAAAATGATATTGAAATACACTATGTACTTTTAGATTACAAAACAGAAACTGCAATTACTATATTAAAAGCATTAGGCGATATTAATTATCAGTCCAGCCATGGTAATACTGCAGCTCATATCGCTATACAAAACAATGAAGTAGAATTATTAAAAGAACTTGAGTTAAATGGTGCAGATTTAAATATACAAAACGACAAAGGGCAAACTTGTCTTCATTCATTTTCTAGCAATATCACTTCTGAAATCTTAGATTTCATTTCAAATAATAATAATTTAGACCATACAATATTCGATAATAATAGGGAATTACCTATTCATATTGCAATCAAAAACCATCAAGAACAATTAAAGGAATATAGACCTGATCATTGGAATAAAAACTATTTAGAAGAATGTATAAGAAGAAGTGAAAAGCTTATAAGCACATTAGAACAAAAATATAATAATATGTTTGAATACCCTCCTCAATTATCTTTAAATGAAAAGAAAAATTGGAGTATACCAGAGTTGATTAGAAGTATTAGTTGTACATTTAATAACAAACAGCGAAGTGAATTCAAAAAAGTTATAGATACTGCATGGGAGGTAGCTAATGAAGCAGCAATAAAGGGGGATATATCTTTAAAAGTCAATCTAGCATATTATGCATTAAAGATCGCCAATGACAAGCTAAATTCAACTGAAAATAAGATTATAACAGCAATTGGAAGCGATAAAGTGCATACAATAGATATTGATAAAGATGGGAATAGTATATATAGCTTTGTACGTGGGTGGAGAAGCCCCAAAACAATTGGCTTAGCATATGATCTAAAAGATCTACCAAACACAATTAATAATTTAATGCATGAGATTTTACATGATACTATAGATGAAGTTTATAAAAATAATGCCGAGCCTAATTATGGGATAAGCGATAAAAGTAAAATAGGCGATAATAATATTTCAACTAATATTAGAGAACAAAGACAATTAGATGATTTTACAAAAGACATAAAATCCTTATATAAATTCTCAGAAGAGAAAGATGAAGGCAAAATCAGTACACGTAATATTTTCTCTTCAGTATTTAATGATTTATACGTAACAAAGAATGTAAAAGGAAATCGCACGGAAAATTTAGATAACCCAGTATCAAAAGAGGATAAAACCGAAATAGAATTTAATCCGAGGACCGTAAGACAAGAAATGTATACATATCTTATGAGCTTAAAGGCACACGAGTATACAAAAAATTTTTTAGAGAAAGGTAAAATCACTCAGGATTCAAATGCAGTAGCCCATGCTCCACATATCAATGCTGCATTCCAGCAAGAGTTTACTCGTAATATTTTACCCGATTTTGAGAGAAAATTAGAGGATTTAAAGAAACAAAATAAAATCAAAATTACTGGAATAGATACACTTGAAGCAGAGATAAAAAACCACTACGAATTATCAAAACAAGGAAAGCCTAAGAGAATATATGAGCCTGAATCGAAAAGTAAAAGTTGGACACATCACGTTGGAAAAGATGCACCTAAGACAAATAATAAACCTGTGACTCCTGCAACTCCGGCTTCTTCTAAAGTAAGTGCGTTAAAGAATAAATTTGAGGAGCTTGCTAAAAAAGAAAGCCATGTTGAAAGGATTAAAGGTAAAAGTCAATCTGAAGATAAAAATAGAAACAAGTAATAAAAAACAAAAAAAGCTTGCTTAACAGGCTCGGCAGCGACCTACTCTCCCATGCCATGAGACATAGTACCATTGGCGCTGTGAGGTTTCACGTTCGAGTTCGGGATGGGATCGTGTGTTTCACTCACGCTATAACCACCAAGCCAGTTAAACAAGCTTTATTTGCTTGCAAACACGATGTATAGATAAACAAATTTTATTTTTTCTGGTTATGGGAATAACTTATTTGCTTCGTCTTTGCTACAGAATTAGCACTGTATACAGAAGAATCTCAGCCAAAATTAAGTCAATCGAGCTATTAGTACCAGTTAGCTACACACGTTACCGTGCTTCCACACCTGGCCTATCAACGTAGTGGTCTTCTACGGCTCTAATGGGGAAATCTAGTTTTGAGGTGGGTTTCACGCTTAGATGCCTTCAGCGTTTATCCCTTCCATACTTAGCTACCCAGCCGTGCCGCTGGCGCGACAACTGGTCCACCAGAGGTATGTCCATCTCGGTCCTCTCGTACTAAAGACAGATCCTCTCAAATTTCCTACACCCACGGCAGATAGGGACCGAACTGTCTCACGACGTTCTAAACCCAGCTCACGTACCACTTTAATCGGCGAACAGCCGAACCCTTGGGACCTTCTCCAGCCCCAGGATGTGATGAGCCGACATCGAGGTGCCAAACGATACCGTCGCTATGGACGCTTGGGTATCATCAGCCTGTTATCCCCGGAGTACCTTTTATTCGTTGAGCGATGGCCCTTCCACTCGGGACCACCGGATCACTATGACCGACTTTCGTCTCTGCTCGTCTTGTCAGACTCGCAGTCAGGCTAGCTTATGCCATTGCACTCTAACAGTTGATTTCCGACCAACCTGAGCTAACCATCGCGCGCCTCCGTTACACTTTGGGAGGCGACCGCCCCAGTCAAACTACCCACCATGCAGGGTCCCGGACCGTGATTCACCGGTCTCGGTTAGATATCAAGAATTAACAGGGTGGTATCTCAAGGATGACTCCACCAAGGCTGGCGCCCTGGCTTCATAGTCTCCCACCTATCCTGCACAATTAATTCCTAATACCACTGCAAAGTTAGACAGCGGGGAAGTCGTTACGCCATTCGTGCGGGTCGGAACTTACCCGACAAGGAATTTCGCTACCTTAGGACCGTCATAGTTACGGCCGCCGTTCACTGGGACTTCAATTCAGAGCTTGCACCCCTCCTCTTAATCTTCCAGCACTGGGCAGGCGTCAGACCCTATACTTCGTCTATTGACTTTGCAGAGCCCTGTGTTTTTAGTAAACAGTCGCTACCCCCTAGCCTGTGCCACCTATACATGGTTGCCCATACATAGGTCATCTTTCTCCCGAAGTTACAGATGCAATTTGCCTAGTTCCTTCAGCATCGTTCTCTCAAGCGCCTTGGTATACTCTACCTGTCCACCTGTGTCGGTTTAGGGTACGGTCTTTAATTGAGGGTGCTATTTCCTGGGAAGCATTCACTGCACACTACAATCCAGTAAGTGTGTACAATTTACTGCCTCCGTCACATCCCTCAGGTTCAGGAATATTAACCTGATTCCCATCGACTACGCCTTTCAGCCTCGCCTTAGGGGCCGACTAAGCCTGCGCAGATTAACTTTACGCAGGAACCCTTGGACTTTCGGCGAAAATGATTTTCACATTTTTTATCGCTACTTATGTCAGCATTCTCACTTCTGATACCTCCAGCAAACCTCGCGGTTCACCTTCACAGGCATACAGAACGCTCCGCTACCACTCATGCACTTAGCATGAATCCGCACCTTCGGTACGTGGCTTTAGCCCCGGTACATTGTCGGCGCAAGAAAACTTATTTAGACTAGTGAGCTATTACGCTTTCTTTAAATGATGGCTGCTTCTAAGCCAACATCCTAGTTGTTTTGGTTTTCTCACATCCTTGCACACTTAGCCACGATTTAGGGACCTTAGATGGCGGTCTGGGCTGTTTCCCTCTTGACCACGGATCTTAGCACCCGTAGTCTGTCTGCTGTACTGTACTCATCGACATTCGGAGTTTGGTTGAGTTTGGTAAGTCTTTAGGACCCCCTAGCTCATCCAGTGCTCTACCTTCGATGGTAATCATACAACGCTCTACCTAAATAGATTTCGCGGAGAACCAGCTATATCCGAGTTTGATTGGCCTTTCACCCCTAGCCACAGCTCATCCCCTACTTTTGCAACAGTAGTGGGTTCGGCCCTCCAGTGGATGTTACTCCACCTTCAGCCTGGCCATGGCTAGATCACCCGGTTTCGGGTCTAATTCGTCGAACTTATGCGCCCTATTCAGACTCGCTTTCGCTACGCCTACACCTAACGGCTTAAGCTTGCTCGACAAACTAACTCGCTGACCCATTATACAAAAGGTACGCCGTCACAGGACAATGCCTGCTCCGACTGCTTGTAGGCATTCGGTTTCAGATTCTATTTCACTCCCCTCATCGGGGTTCTTTTCACCTTTCCCTCACGGTACTTGTTCACTATCGGTCACTAGAGAGTACTTAGGCTTGGAGGGTGGTCCCCCCATTTTCAAGCAGGATTTCACGTGTCCCGCCTTACTCAAGGACTTTAAAGCTTTCTACTTATACGGGGCTATCACCCTCTTTGGCCAACCTTTCCATGTTGTTCTAATTCTTACTCTAAAGCCACTGGCCTGGTCCGCGTTCGCTCGTCACTACTAACGGAGTCTCGGTTGATGTCCTTTCCTCCAGCTACTGAGATATTTCAGTTCACTGGGTTCGCCTCATGTAACTATGTATTCATTACACGATACCTGACAAGCAGGTGGGTTTCCCCATTCGGAAATCTTCGGATCAAAGCTTATTCGCAGCTCCCCGAAGCTTATCGCAGCGTATCACGTCCTTCATCGCCTTCTAGTGCCAAGGCATCCACCAAATGCCCTTTTTATACTTAATTTTGGCTCTTTTGAGATTCTTGCTGTATACAGAACTAATTCTATAACTTTTTTGTTCAGTATCTTCTCATTTGAAGAATTTTTAATTTGTTTATCTATACTTTGTTAAACAGCTTTACATTTGCTTTATTATCGCGTTTGTGAAGTATGTTATAGAATTCTTTTTGAGACTTGTCAAACACTATTTTGAAAATTTTTTAGTTTTTTTGCATTTTTTTCTATTTTTCTTTTATAAGGGCGCTTAGAATCACCCCGGAGCACGTTTAAACGTTGAGATGCAGCCACTTTTGGAGCTCGTAGCTTTAAGCGAGACTAATTATAAACACCCATTCAAAATAGAGAGTCAAATTATATTTATAATAGAGGCTATAATATAATGCCTACAAAGTTAGATGAATTATTAGAAGACGTAAGGTCAAATATAGAGCATAATATCGTTATTGAAATATCAAATGATGGATTTAAGGTCTCTTACTCAGAGAGATATGAAGCCGGACCCTCTTTATCTATTGCCGCTGATGAAAATATAATTACTCAACAACAAGCAATAGTAATAAAAAATATATTAGAGACAAATAATCCAAGAGTTGAACTAAGTATTTATAATATAAATGATTCTGCTGTAATCGATTCTTTAATAGAGAACCTTTCTAATTTTCCTAAATTAATAAGCTTAAATCTTGGTTGCACATTAAATAAAGAGAAAACTATAGTTTTGTTTAAAAAGTTGCAGGACTTTCCCAACTTATTTTATTTGGCTTTAAAGGACATAAACTTAACAGTTGATGAAGCTAAATACCTTGTTTACTCTATCGAGAAACTTTCAAAACTAGAAATTCTTATTCTTGGAAATGACAAACTAACTCTAGAAGGAGTTAAAATTCTAGCAAATGCAATAGCGAAGAGTAAAAATTTAAATAAATTACAATTTCTTAGTGCAACGAACGCTGAAGAGATAGCCGAAACTTTAGAGGAAGCTTTAAAAGAGAACCTTAGTTTAAGAGCAATTGAGATAGGAGATATGCTTATAAATCATATTTCTATAAGATCAGTAAATAATAGATTTCATAAAAATGATCTATATAAAACTATTCAAAGCTATATTAAAAGGAATGTATATATTGCTGAAAACGTTAAACCAACATACCAAAAAACAATAGCTGTTTTTTTTAAACAATTAGAGATAAAGAACGAACAATCTTTACAGGATACAAAAGAATTTAAGGCTAGTCTTACCTCAGAAGACATTCATGTGCTATTAAACAATGTAGAGTCTCTTGAGCTTTTGACCAAACTTGATCATATTGATAACTTGCTATTGCTCAATAATATTGAACAATATGCAGAAAAGAATTACTTTAAATTCAAGGAAGTCTGTAAATCCATTATAGCCAATAACGAAAAAAAATATTCTTTAGCTAATATCCCGAATGAATTAATATTTAAGATATTTTCCTATAACATATATAGAATTAAAGAAGATTTGCTAGAATCCAGGCAAAAGAAAGTAAACGAACCATATACTGAATATTATATACATGAGAACCAGCAAATTACAAAAGTAATATATCATCAATTTCCAATTATAAGCGAATATAATTTATTTGAGGATTATACATAAGCGACTTAAAAGCATATAATTCGCACTCTATCATATTGCCTCTGTAATAACGATAAAAATTAAGACTTCAAGCGGAGTAAACCAAGAAGAAAACCGGCTTGGCACGCAAATTGCAATTAATAATAACCCAGTTTACTAGGTAGTAATTCATAATATCATGAAAATTCAATGAATAAATTAGAAGAGATTATAGAAGCAGTTAACTCTAATATGGATCAGCCTATATCCATCCATTTAGACGAAGAGGGTCTTAGTTATACTTATCAAGTCTCATCAACTATAAAAGATTATTATCCAGAAATTTCTATAATTGCAGAAAGGGGATATAATGCAAAATATAACCGTGTATTAGATATAAAAAAAATACTCCAAACCAATATTTCTAGAACTTGGTTAAGAGTAAAAAGTAATGACGAAGATTTAGTTCAGGCTTCATTAGAATATATTAAGGACAACGTCACCATACAAAAACTAAACATGGTGCGCCTGAACAATAGTCAAATTAAAGAGTTGTTTGAAGCCATAAAGCAAAATACAAATTTATATGAGCTGTGTCTAAGGCGCTGTAATATTGGCAGAGACGAAGCTACTTCTATAACTAATTCTTTAAAAGACTCGAGTTTAAAAGAATTAGACCTAGAATATAATAAGTTTACTTCAGAAGGCATAATGACCTTAGCTAACTGCTTGAAATCTAATAAAACTTTAACTGCTTTGGATTTAAGCCATACTAATGCTTTCACTAGCGAAGTAGAGCGTGCTTTTATAGAGATTTTAATATGCAATACAAGTTTAATAAGAATAGGCATGAGTTATAGTAATATTGATTATATTAGCAAACACTTGATTCAAGATCTTTTAAAAATAAACAAACAAACAAAATTTATCAAAGATAAGCTATCAGATAAAATAGCAAAAGCTAAATTATATAATTATAATATAATAGATAAGCAGAGCTTGTTGGATGACGCCAATCTTCAAAAAGATTACCACTTAGAAGACCATAGCTCTTTAGTAATTATTAATCATGGCTTAATTGGTAGCAACGCAGGTTCCCCCGACGGTTAGGGGTTAATTTTGTTCAAACAATAACAGCGCGCGATTTAGCTATTTAAATTAGCTAAAATATTAGTTTTCAAATACACTGTCAGGAACTTTTGGTAGTATTAAGCTTAATAGGAAACAAATTTAGAAAAAATTAATAATGCTTGGTATTAAATATATTATTTTCTAATAATTGTTATTTAACATTACACTGTGTTAAGGACAATAGAGGTCTAATATTGATTCTTTAGGAAACCAGCCCTATTATTGCCCTAACATAATTTTACCTGCGGAAGAGATTTCAATAAAACTTACTTTATTTTTAATATTAATTCATCTAGTTCCTGTGGTTTAGTGGTCCAAGGAGTTAAATCTCTATAATACCAATAAATACCCATAGATGGAGAAAAGCTTTCAGGGGATTTCTTCCAAGTTTCTAAAGAAGTCTCAGCACTTGGCCACAACCAAGGCTTGGTAGCCTGAGAAACGTAATGATTTATAAATCTGTTTTCAAATTTATCTCTACTAGTATTCCATTTTGTAGAAATAAATTTGATGTCTTTAGTAAAGGTAAGGTTTATAACGTCTTGATCAAACCAATCAAACTGACATTCGCGATTTTCCAATGTTTTAGCAACTTTATCTACAAGATTAATTTTTCTCATTTCTTCAAGGTTAAGCATAAGCACCCCAGAATTAATATAAAATAAATCATAACCACAAGCTATATTAAAATAAGGATGCTCAACAAGGCCCACATCCAACCCCCCTGCTAAAAGATTATTTTTTAAGGGGGTGGAAAATAGCCTTGTAAGATCTCTTTTAACTACTATATCGGTATCAAGGTATAATATTTTGGGAAGATCTAAGACCTTACTTAAGAAAACTCTATAAATAACTAAAGAAGGGAAAAATTTATTAGCATAATTTTCTGGGTTAATCTTTTCTATCATCGGATCGGGAAAAGTAATAAACTTTATATCATAATCTCTAATAAACTTTAATGATGCGAGTTTTTCCTTACTTTCAGGAGTTACAGCTCTCTTTGCACCTTCTATAATATAGAATCTACAATAAGTATCAAAGTCAGCATTTAATAAAATTGAAGCAATAGTAGTTGCAGCATGCGGGGAATAACCTTCATCAAAAATTAACGCTATATCAATGTTCTTTTTAGGCTTATAATTAAGACTTTTAAATACATATTTTCTATATTCTAAAGCTTTAAAAAGATTTATATATTCTGCTTTTTCATTTATTGAAGATCTACCATTTTGATAAATGAAGCTAAGGCGATATTGCGCTCTATTAGAAACATCTTTTATTCCCAGTGATATAATATACTCCAGAAACTTAATTTCTTCTAAAGTATTTTTGCCTACAGATTCGAGCAAACCTAGTATATCAGCTTTACCTTTTGCTATTAAGGTTGATTTAACTTGATTCTCATACCCAAATAAAATAGTTCTATATAAATTTTTAATATAACCATCACTAAAATGCGCTTCTAAAGCATAACTACTATTAGAAATAGCTTTAAGAATATTGTCTTCAGATTTAGGATCTTTTATATATAACTCGGATAAACAATTATAACCTTGGGAAAAGCTTTGACTATTATTAGCTTCTTCAATTTGAATGTTACATATTTCTTCTAACTGCTTAAAATTACTAGGAGTTACGCTTAAGTCTTTAACCAACATATCAAATAAAGTATTATTTTGTCTAATTAAACTATCTACCTTGTTCGCTAAATTGTTGATTGCTGTGTCATGAACATATTTTGCTCTTTCTAAATTATTCAATCTTACACCCACAGACTTAAGAGACTCTACTTTTTTTTCTACAATTACATATAATTTTACAATACCAAAAAATGCTAATATTATTCCTAGTAATATTAGTATAAATCGAAATTTATTCCTTACCTTTTTTATATACATACTATATAGTTTTTTAGATTTTAAATGTTAAAATTTGAGATAAAATATCAGTTTTTGCAATATTTGTATATATAAAACTCAAATTCTATTAAACTAATTTAACCGAGCTTATATAAGCCTTAGGGTTAAAACACAAGATGTTATTATTTCAAAGCAATATATAAAAGGGTGAAATCATTTTTATCTGAATTTTAAATCTACCTTATCTGCTAGCCACTCTCCTTCATCACAAGCGCTAGAAATTTGGGGGTCAAGGGGAAGCTGAGCAAGTAGCGGCATATTATAATCCTTTGCAAGCCTTTCTCCACCACCTTGGCCAAATACAAAAAACTTCTTACCATCTTCCTTTAATATATAAGACATATTTTCAATAATGCCGAGAAGTGGTACATTAAATTTCTTATACATATCAATGGCACGAACAGCATCATCTACTGCAAGTTCTTGCGGAGTGGTTACAATCACTACCCCATCAATAGCAAATTTTTCTAGTAAGCTTAAATGTATGTCCCCTGTACCTGGCGGCATATCAATAATTAAATAATCCAATATACCCCACTCAGTTGTTTTAAGTAATTGAAATATTGCTTTAGTTACCATTGGCCCGCGCCACACTAACGAACTACCCTCCCCTACAAGCAAACCTACTGAAATTACCTTTATACCATTCGCTTCTATCGGAACAAACTTACCATTATGTAGATCAGGCTTTTTATCTCCTATACCAAAAATTTTAGGCAAGGAAGGGCCATAAATATCTGCATCAATGATTCCAACCTTATAACCTTCCTCTTTTAAGCTTTGCGAAATTAGTGCGCTAATAGTTGATTTTCCAACACCCCCTTTACCAGAAGAGATGCAAATAACTTTCTTCTTTACCAGAAGAGATGCAAATAACTTTCTTTATACCTTCAATTTTGATTTTTTGGTTAAATGCTATCTTAGCAGCTTTAACTGCATCATGAACATATGATTCACCAATATTATTAGTGCTTGTAATGATATTAGCACTAATATATGGTAAAGATTTTTTTTCTAATTAAATATATTATGGAATCCAGGCATTTGTCTTAGCTATACACTGACCATTAAGAAAATATCTAAAACCCTTAAACAGCCTAATTTCATACCATACTAATACTGGCAAATATAGATATTTACTCATAATAAATTTACTAAAATCATTATAATGATTATGTAGAAAATCTAAATAGTCCTTATAATAAGTTGGATTCTGCAAAAAAAAAGCTAAAAGACAGTAATATAATATAGAAAGCATGAGAAATATACTAAGGGTAACAGATAATGATTTCCAAAAACCAATAGTAAGGAATGAATAATGGTTCGCCAAGAATGCGTCCTTAGACCTCGCACCATTAATATGCGCAAATATCGTTGCTGGAAAAAAGGGCACTCCTAACATATAGCTTATATAGATTAAAGATACATTTAACCTACTTACTGAAAAGATATCTTTTAAAAAAGCATACATAATATTAAGTCCTGATCTAATATGTTTTTAATTTAATAATATATCAAGTGGTTAAATTGTCAAAATGGTAAGAACCTTTAATGGTTTAGGCTTAAGCCTAAAATATCTTAATTTACTCCTTCAAACACTTTTGTATTAGTAAGTTTTGCTACTGTCATTTTTAAATCTACCTTATCTGCTAGCCACTCTCCTTCATCACAAGCGCTAGAAATTTGGGGGTCAAGGGGAAGCTGAGCAAGTAGCGGCATATTATAATC
>JAJFBM010000054.1 GCA_020697135.1 Rickettsiaceae bacterium | reverse complement strand
TTATTATTCAATATTAAACTCCTTAGTATCGCTATTAGTATTAGTTAAAATATAATGACTATATATCAAAGTTAAAAATTATTTTTATTATAATATTCTTTTAAATTTTAGATATTATCATTATCTTTATCTCCTCATATTAAGAATAAATTTTTCTGCATAAACCTTAGTTTTGAAATGCATTTTTGAACTACAAAATTGTGTCGAAAACAGTTCACACTCCTCCGCGCTCGTATCGAAAACAGCACTAAATCTATCAATTAAATTGTTACCATACTTTAAATCAAAACTATTCTAAAGTTAAATAGAAATATAACCTTCAGTTAGAAATAAATTTCATTTGTAAATATGAAACAATTTGTATAACAATATCACCAAAAGAGTAAATTTATAATATATAAAATTAATATATATTTACAACAAGAAATTTTTTTATCCTTATCATCCTTTTGAATAATTAAAAAACGAGGATAAAACTATGATTATTTCATATGCAACAGATATGTAATTTTAGTTATCTCTACCATAGTTTGAATAATTATCGCATTAGTTTGACAGTTATAAACAGTTCGTTAAAAAGATAGTTAGCATCTATATAATCACACGCTTGTTAATTTTAAATTTAATAATAATGATGCTTTGTTCAAAGCCTTTCAAATATCTCAGCCTGTTAGGACTTGAGTACTCTTACCATCAGCAATTATTTTAATACAAAATGATGGTAGATGAACCTGCCTACCAGCAAAGCTCAAATCTATGAATTTTGTATTTAAAATTCTAAATGACTATATTATAACTATAAAATCTGCAGTATCTATTCTTATTCTAATTAGATTATAAGGAGTTTATATTTTTCATAAATCTTTAATCTGTAATCGCATCTTCAATAATATCTTTACAAATATTTGTAACCTCTTCTTTTAACTTTGGTCTAGATTCTAAATGATTTTTAGTAGTACTAATATTGTCATTAATTTGAATAACTAAGATTTAATATTACTTATTGCACTAAACAAAACATCTTAATAAGTTCGTATAATATTTAATAATATTATAAATTGTTGCTCTTTTTGTGAATCATTTTGTTTTTTATCTTGTTGGTATTGTTGGCTTTCACTATTAATATCAGTTGCCAATAACAATTCTAATGAGCTATTTATTTTATCTAAACGATTTTCTAAACTCTTTTTATTCATTGATATATCACCTATCTTATTTTGAAGTGCAAAAGTATTGATGCTAACAACTATTGCAAGTAATTTAGCGAGGACGGACATATAAGAATTTAAAGTTCCAGAAAAAGAATTAAAGTTTGATAATGAAGCGATATAATAATAAATGAGAAAGGAAATTATTCCAATCAAGACTAAGAATGTATATACCTCTTTTTAGTTACAAATACATTAAGGAAATAAGCATTTACATTTTTAGCATTCATTTCAGTAAATTGACTTTAGGATAAAAGTCTCAAAAAAATGTATAACATAAATTGCAAAAAGTAGTTAAGATTTATTCTTGTTTATATTAGTTTATTTTTTATGTATATATCTTCTCACTTCAAGTTACCGCAACAGCACAGGCTTAGCATCAATTTTAATACGAAATAGTGTGTATGGCTTTCGGCGTAGGTCTTTTCCTTTTTGGTATCGTGCCTGACGGTGTAATTGATTTGCTGTAACGTAAAGATATCCATCTACTGCAACTGAAAGTGTATCAGGCCATAAGAGACGGGAGTCATGTACTACAGTTTCCCATATGTCCCCATGATCTCGACGACGTAAAATAGCATTATGTTCATAATTTGTTGAATAGATATATCCTGCAGAATCCGATTCAAGTCCATCTGACGCCCCTCCTCTGTCTCCTTCATCAATTACAGTATCAGATACTTCGCGGTCATCAATTGAGCGATCGGTAAGTGCGTCTGTATCTACACTATAGAGCTTACGACTGCCTAGAGGACAATAATATAGTCGTTTGCCATCAGCACTAATTGCAATTCCATCAGAACCCATCCCTGCACCTTGTTTGAATTCCATCAGAACCCATCCCTGCACCTTGTTTGACTGATCCATCAGGCTGGCTTTCTAAAAATGGTCTACCTTCTACAATAGGAAGAAATGTTTGCAAATCCTCTGCCTTAGTAGAAGGATGATCATGAAGGCGTCGCCAACTATCCCCTGATGCTAGATCTACCACAATAATTCCATTTGGTCCCTTTTGTGCTGAGTCTGTGATGAATGCCATACCTTCCTTACCACGTCGTAAATCGAAACGTACATCATTTAGATAAGTAGTAGAAAGAGCCACATCTTGAGGAAAGAGAATCTGCTTGACAATTTGATCATTGTTTAAATCAACACAGACCATCTTGGGCCCACCATATTTAGTAGGCTGAAAAAGGGGACTGCCAGTATCAAGAATCCATAAACGATCTGCAGGATCGACAACTACTGATTGCACTGACACAAGAGCTCTAGCATGGTCATTAGGATCGGTTCGATTAATAGCATCATTAGGATATGCTATAGCTTGTCCATTCTTAATTTCAGCGACTGTAAATTGTACATCATCTCCCCACTTTGGGAAATTAACAAAAATACGTCCTTGTTGCGAAACTGTCACTCCAGTTGGCATTGGCCATTAAAATAAGCAACAGGTTCCAATATACCAAGTGATTCATCAGATGGCAATTCCTTCATCGATAGCGTCATAGACAAATTACCTCTTCTAGTATTAATTGATTTGATTTAAGTGCTATATTGAATGTCAACTTAATATTCATTAAAGTAAAGGTCTCAAGATGCTATATAATAATTTGATATAATTGTGTTA
>JAJFBM010000044.1 GCA_020697135.1 Rickettsiaceae bacterium | reverse complement strand
AATTAGGTAGTTTTTTTATAATATACTCATAAATAAATTTACTTTCATCGCGCAGGAGTTTAAAGTTATTTTTAAAAATCCACTTAAGGATGAAATTATGTTAAAGACATCTCTTACTTGTCACAAACCTTATTTAGAACTTTCTGATACTATATTCATTATTATACATAACAAGTAATTTCTCCCTCACAAAAATATTACATAAAATAAGTTCAAGGTATAATCTAATATACACAAAACACTATTGTTGCTTACTCTAAATTATTATACTAGTATTAATATATAGTAATTAAAAATAGAAATTAAATGAAGAATCATATACCCGAAGCAGAATTAGAAAAAATTATACAAGTAAGTGAATATGATGCTAAAGTTCTAAATGAGTTAAAAGAAAAAGGTGAAATTAACTCCTATTCATACCATCCAAAGATGAAAGAAATTCACGATAATAATATAAGAATTTTAGAAGATTTTATAAACCGATATGGTTGGCCCATACCATCAGTGCACGGTAAGAAAGCTTTTGAAGCAGCGTGGTTTATCTCTATTCATGCGATAGGTCACCCTGAACAGATGATAAGAACTCGTGATAAAATGAAAGAATTATTGGATCAAGGTGAAGATGTATCATATCAATATGCGTCTCTGTATGATCGCATAGCTCTTTTCATTGGAGGTAAACAGAAATATGGCACTCAATTTTGGCCTAGTAAAAATGGCTGGTTTCTGAAAAGTTGTGATTCTTCAGAAGAAGAGATCGATCGTGAGGGACTAGCAATCGGTTTAGCGCCATTTAAGGAACGTAAATCAGAGATGACTGATTTTTATGAAGGAGGCTTGGTGTCAGCTGATGAAGAGGAGAGACAGGATCGTGAGTTTAATATATGGCTGCAAGAAACTGGCTGGGATAAGTATTAGTATAAAGTTAGTATGTTATGTATTGATTCTATTTAAAATTTTATTTTTAAGAGTTTTAAAATAGTTTTTATAAGGAAATGTTTTAATCTTCAGGCTATATTCTAATATTAATAGTAAGCGACTTTTGTAATATTAAAATTAACTTAATGGAGTTTTTATATCATCTAGTATTTGATATATTAGACTTATGCAGTAAGTCTATTGAATCACTCTTTAATAACATACTTAATCTTCCTCTCAGCTGCATCTGTGCTTATAAGCTCGATAAAAAGATTACGTTCAAAATCAAGTAATTCTTCTTCGCTTACTGATTTTAACCCTGAGAGGCTTTGTAGTTGGTTGGCAATATATTTAGTATGTGGATCCTCAATTTTATCTAAAAATTCTTTATCAATAGTAAAATTTGGTATGTTTAAACTTTCCTGTTTAACTATAGGTTTATAATCTTCTATAACCCTTTTGGCAAAGGAGCAAGCCTCTTCTAACAGCAAATCAAGATTCATATTTATTTGTAAATTATCACCATAAAAATCCTCAAACTGATATGCAGAAGGAGTTTTATATTGCAATAAAATATTTTTTATATTTTTAACAACTCTCTCAGCATCTTCTTGCGCTCTTAATATACTCTCTTTCAAACCACCCCAACCAGGAATAAGCCCAACCCCAACTTCAACTAGCCCTGCATAAGTTTCAATATTGGCAATAACATGAGTCGAATGAAGTAACAATTCACACCCGCCCCCTAATGCTAAACCTTTTGAGCAGGAAATTACAGGCACTTTTGCATATTTTGTACGTAGCATAGCTTGCTGGCCAGCTTTTATAAAATTTTCTAATTTAAAACTATTCCCGCTTGCTTTTAAAGAAAGTAATGATTTAAGATCTGCCCCAAATGAAAAATTGGCTAAATCATTATAAATAATAATGGGAAGATTTTTTGTTTCAGCCAATTTTATTGAGTCATTTAGTATTTCAAAAACTTCTGCATTTAAAATATTCATTTTTGTACTCAGCGATAAGCAAAGAACATCATCTTTTAACTGCCATAATTTTGCTGCAGAGTTTTCGATCAGCGGTGTATCATTTGATTTTAATTTATCAAAATTAGATATTTTATTCTGCTCTAATCTATTATTATAATATGAATATCTTTTATCTAATAAATATGTTGGGAGGGGTATATCAAAATTATAAGCATTATCTATTAAATATTCAAAGCCAAATTTATCTAACATGGTTATTATTTCAAACGGCCCATATTTCCAATTGTAACCTAACCTCATAGCTTTATCTATCTCGTTTGGCGACTCGCATACTTCAGGGATCAAAGAGCAAACATAAACCCCAAATTCAACTAATATCTTCTTAAAGCACATCCCAATATTTGAATTATCATTTACAAGATCCGCAATTGTATTAAATTTTGTTTCATTAGTTTGCGCAGCATTTTTATAATCCCAGCTATTTAAATCAAGCACTTGCTTAACCTTAGTATTTCCATCTTTTAAAATACGATAGAAACCACCCTGCCCTTTTCGGCCGGTATAGCCATTTTTAATCATATTCTCGATTTGAGGAACTTTATAATATATTTTTGAGAAACGATCATCTTGTGGAAGCAAGCTAATGAGGGATTTTGCAATCATACCCATCACATCAAGGCCAATTAAGTCGACTAAACCAAATATTCCCGTTTTGGGAAAGCCAAATAATTTTGCAGCCAAGTTATCTATAGTTTCAATATCAATATTAAACTCAATAGCACATCTAATTGCATGTTCAAGTAGGAAACATCCAACCCTGTTGGCTATAAAACCTGGGGTATCATTACATACGACAACCCCTCTACCTAATTTATGATAAATAAAATCCTGTAGAGTTCGTCTTTTATCTACATTATTCTCAGTATCTATTACGAGTTCAAGCAAACGCATATGTCTTGGCGGATTAAAGAAGTGGGTGATAAAGAAATTCTCTTTTGTATCAGGCAGTAAATCTTGCTTTAGTTGTTTTAAGGGGAATGTTGATGTATTAGAAGAGAAAAAGGCACCTTTCTTTAAAAAGGGCTCTATTTTTTTATATAATTTCTTTTTAACATCTAAATTTTCAACAACAACTTCTATTACCCAATCACAATCCTTTATTTTCTCTAAATCATCTTCAAGATTACCGTTCTCAACCAAATTTAATAATTTCTTATGGGCTATACCATCAGAAGATTCAGTGATTTTTTCAATAGCTTTCTGAGTTAAAATATTCCTATTTTGGTTCTCAGTAACCACATCAAGCATAAGAACTTTATATCCAGAGTTAGTAACATGAGCAGTTATGCCTGCACCCATTACGCCCGAACCAATAACACAGATTTTTTTAATCATATATTTAATTATATCTTTTTAGGATTTGAAGAAAATGAGTTTCATCAAATATTAATTTTCTAAACATCTAGCTTAATTTTTATATATATAGAAGTTAACTATTGATAAAATAGTAAATATCATTAATATAGTAAGCAACATTTTGCTAAATTTAAAGCTTACTATTATGTTAAATATGCTTTTTAGGTCATTCTTTCTAGTTTTTATCCTTTCTGCCTCTACATTAAATAGTTTAGAAGAAGAACCAAATATTAGACATCCGCAAGTTTTTATAGTAGGAGTTGAAAACACTAATAAACTACCTCTTTATGGCATTAATGAAAAAGGAGAATTTGTTGGGCTTTACAGAAAAATTTTAGACAAATTTGCTGAAGATAATAATATTAAATTTATATATAAACCTTATAAAATTAATGAGTTATTTAATAACCTTTTTAACGTAAATATTGATTTTAAGTTTCCTGATAACCCAACATGGAGAGCCGCTGATAAAAAGCCTCATAATTTGACATATAGCTGTCCTGTATATTTTTATTTAGAGGCATTATTCGTCAGACCAATTGATGCTAATAAAACCATAGATCAATTTCATTCTATTGGCCTTGTAGGAGACGTTGCACTATGGTCAATCCATCATTATATAGAGGCAAATAGAGTAGTCATTAAAAGGAATCAGTGTAAAAAACTTATAAAACAATTATTTGCCTCCGAGGTGGAAGGAATATTATGTAATTATTTTGTTATGAAGAATGCACTTGAAGAACTAGGGCTTGAAGGCAAGTTAGTGCCTAATTTTAACCTCCCTAACACTGATGATTATTATTATTTGTCTACAATAAATCATCCAGATATAATACATAATTTTAATAATTGGCTAAAACAACATAAGGAAGAAGTTCATAATTGTCATTTAAGATATTACGCTACAAACAAAAACAAACAAAATGAATGCATTTTTAAATAAATTATATATTATTCGACACAAGAATTAAAATTATAAATCTCTTTTATGAAATCAAACCGAGTTAACACGCTTAAAGAGAAAGCCTATAATATAGAACACCGTTTTATTATTGCAATAGATGGACCTTCCGCTTCGGGAAAAGGCACAATTGCTAAAATGCTTGCTGAAAAATTCACTATGAAAAATTTTGCTTCAAGCATATTTTATAGAAAACTTGCAAGCCTTGCTCTGAGAAAGGGTTTAGATTCAATGTTAGTTAAAGATATAATTAAGCTTTCAGAAAATGCTGAAGAGTTAAATTCTTATATTACTGATGATTTATATAACGAAGCAGTTACTCAGTTCTCTTCAAAAATAGCTGCAATACCCGAAGTTAGGCTTAACTTGCGCAAACCACAAAGACTTCTAATAGAACAAAATAGACGCTTAGTCCTAGATGGGAGAGATATTGGCACCGTAATTGCGCCTGATGCTGATCTTAAACTTTTTTTTGTTGCAAGCGACGAAGAAAGAGCTAAAAGAAGATTTGATCAATTAAGAGAAAATGGGCAAGATTACGACTTAAATGAAATACATAAAAGTATAAAAGAGAGAGATGCACGTGACCAGGAGCGAGAAACCTCACCACTTAAAGCGGCTACTGATGCTATAATTATCGACACAACAAAACTAAATGCAGAAGAGACTTTAGCAAAAATCATAGCTATAATAGAAAGTAAGTAAGGATCTGAGATGAAAAATAAATATATTCTAATTACAAATCTTTTTTTAATCTTATTTTCTTATCCTGTTCATGCTTACAATTATCCTTTCATTAACGTTAAAACCTATAACTTATTTGATAAATCACGTTCTCGTAATGTTCCTGTCGAAATTTATTTAAGTAACGAATCGAGAGACAAAGCTGTTGCAGGCATAACTTCACTTCCATTAGTTATCATTAATCATGGCAATAATTTAAAAAATACAGAATATTCTTTTATAGCAAAACATCTCGCTGCTCAAGGTTTTCTCGTTGCAAGTATTCAACATGATCTTCCAGGTGACCCTGAATTACCATGGACAGGCAATTTATATGAGGCACGGAAACCTTTATGGGAACGCGGTGTACAAAATATTTTATTTTGTTTAAAGGAGATAAAAAATATCGATAATTCTGTTGATACTAATAAAGCCTATATTATTGGCCATTCAAATGGTGGTGATATTTCAGTGTTATTTGCAACAAAATATTCAGAAATGGTAAAAAAAGTTGTATTATTAGATTCTAAACGCATGTTTTTTCCAAGGACTGGAAAGCCCCCTATTCTCTCACTTCGAGCTAATGACACTGAGACTGATCCAGGGGTTATTCCTGATGAGCGTGAGCATAAAAAACTTAATATCACTGTTATAAAAATGGAAGACGCAAAACATATAGAGATGTCTGACCGCGGCCCTGATAATGTTAAGAAGCAAATAAATGAAGTTGTCTCAAGCTTTTTAAAAAAATATTAGTTCTTACACTTTGTTCTTAGGTTTTGCATAAGGAAATTTTTTAAAATAGTTTTAAATTAAATTTCCTTACGCGGAACCTAATATTACTTAGCCTATTAATTATATTACTCTTGTTCGGACACAATATTACTTTGTTCGCCTGCAACATCTACTACAGGGCTTAAATCGCATAATTTAAATATTTTAGTTTGTATTTCCTTTGCCAAATATGGGAATGGGTGGAATTCTTTAAGCTCTTCTTTATTACTATTGCCATCTCTATAATTTTCAAGGGTTTCATCTAAATGTTTGAACTCTTCTTTTGTTGCTTGAGCCGTTTTTGATACGCATTTTAACCATAAAAAATTATCTGCTTTATAATTTTCAAGCTTGTCAAAGAATGTTTTTACGTTTTGAGGTAAATTTTCGATGAAAACTTTTAGTCCTGAATTTTCTTGATCCTCATTACTCATTTTTTCTATGATACTTTTATTCCAATAATAGTCGTAAAGTAATTTATTAGTTATAAAATGCTTTTCTTTTTCTAATAAAAGAATGATGTCTTTTGCATTAAGATATTCCTCGTCACTATTTGTAAAATATTTAGCAGCCTTAACTATAGATTCTTCTATTTTATGGATATATGCTTTATTTCTATCGGTAATTTGATTAATCAATTCTTCAGCAAATTCTGTATGAACCAAAGTAATATAAGGGTTTTTTGGTAAGGCTTCAGTGAATGCATTTTGAGATAATTGAGTAAGATTTAATGTAGTCCAAAATATATTTTGAAGTGAAATATTATGTTCTATAGCCTCTGAAAATCTCTCTACAGTATAATCATTTACTGATTCATGAAATATTAAAGACTTAATAGATTTAGAATCTTTTATGAGGTTTTTTAAACTTATTGCTGATTCATTAGTTAAATTCAGAGCCTCTAAGTTAAGAGATTTTAGATTATTCCAATTATTCAATGCTTCAAATATACTAGAAACATCTATACCTCTATCATCAGTTAAACGAAACGAGAAATACTCTATGTTATTTAAGTCTTTAAGCAAATAAGAGAACTTTGCAATTTCCTCCTCAGAAGGTGAAATTAAATTGAAGCATATACTGCGTATTTCAGGAGTATTTTTATAGAGAGTTATTAATTGCTCTGTGGAAAAACTATTTAATAACTGGTTGCGAACTTCAAGGGAGTACATATTTTTTAAATCAAGAGCTTCCTCAGACTGACCTGTTGCTTCAAAATATTCTATAAAATTGTTATAATGCGTCATGTTTTCCTCTTAAATACTGGTTCATAGTATAGATATCTAAAATTATAGATAGTTAACAGATATACTATAATTAGAGAAATAAATAAAGAAAAACTATAATTTTATTATTATACTATATGTTTTTTTCTCTTTTCCCCCTTAGTGCTAGCATTTTTTTCGCTATTATAACCATTCGGTATACCAACAAAAATTTTAACAGCTAAACAAAAAACAGGGGGGTGGTGCAAAGCGGAGCTTGATAGTATATTGACTTATTTGACCTGGATCGCCACGAAATGTCTTGCGCCATTTCTCGCGATGACAACATTTAAAAAAACAGGGGGGGGGCCCAAGCTTGTCATTGCGAGCGAGGCTTTAGACGAGCGTGGCAATCCAGTTAAATAGATCTTTATTTTCCTGGATCACCACGAAATGTCTTGCGCCATTTCTCGTGATGACAACATTTAAAAAACAGGGGGGGTGCTCACACACGTCATTGCGAGCCACTTTTAAGTGGCGTGGCAATCCAGTTAAATAGAGCTTTATTTTCCTGGATCACCACGTCGCCTATATTAAAATATCGGCTCCTCGTGATGACGATGAGTGTTATGCGATGACTAAATACCAATAAAAACAGGG
>JAJFBM010000014.1 GCA_020697135.1 Rickettsiaceae bacterium | reverse complement strand
CCTTTCTACCGTACCAAAAGAAACTCCATCACGCATCTCATGTGCGCCATACGATATATTCTCAGAAGATTCACTATATTCATACTTACCAAACATTTCGGAAATTTGTTTTGCAATATTTTGTTCATCTGTTCTAAATATGAATTTAGTATTAAATTGACCAAACATCGTAGTAGCTTCATAATAGCCATATATTTCAGATAATTGATTCATGGATTGAAGGCCCGCGAGTAAAGATAAACCATACTTTCTTCCTTCGCTTAAGGCCACTTTTAATGAAGGTATACTATTCAATGCTGGTAATTCATCAATAATCAACCATAATCTTCTATTATAATCAGGACCAAGATCCATCAATGAGTTGATTACTAAATCTAGCAACATACTGAATAAAGGGCGCATGATTACTCTTTGTTTCGGCGTACATGTTAAGAATAGTTTTTTATCTGAATTATCCTTAAATAGACTTTCTACCCAGGAACTAACTTCGAATTTTTTGTTTGAATCATGCAGGTAAGGAAGCCATTTAGTAAACGCAATTGTGTTAGTACGTATAGACATTGCTGTTTTTTCGCTTTTAGGATCTAATAGAGCACCACCTGCCGTACCTTTAAGAATTTCATAAACCTCTTTTAAATCATATGTGCTGATTAAATCATATAAGCTCGTAAAGCTTGGCTTTTCAGAATCTCTAACCACTTTAACACTATCAATAAACACTTGCTGGGAAGCATTATCCCACATTTCATCAGCTCCTCCTTTTCTTCCAGCAAACAAAGCAGCTGCAATCATATTTAAATTCTCTTCCGAGGAAGCCTCTTCCCATAAGTTCCAATTATGTCCTCTTACGTCAAAAGGATTAAATATAATATCACCACGTTCCGGATTATAAAATCTTGCAACCATATCCCCAGTAAGGTCTACTATAATCGCTGGTTGTTTTTTTTTGTTTATCTGAGGCAGCAAAGTATAAAATAAATTACTTTTTCCTGACCCTGTAGTTCCGGTTACCAATATGTGGCTTGTCTCAGAGTTTTTTATCAGAGGCATACCACCTATTATAAAGTCACTAGCTAGTTTCTTACTTTTTAGATATGCGGCAGCTTCGCTTGCTGTATGGATTTTTGCTCCTTTTATTAGGTTTGGAGCCTTTGTCTTGTTACCATACCAGTACCAAAAAAGTATTATGATAAAAAATACTAAAACAAATAGAGCACTTGATAGCATGGCCTTAGAGATAACAAACTGATAAAACCTATTAGCCTCTTGTGTAAAGTATTTACTATTTACTATTTCTACGGAACTTACTAAATTAGGTCTGCTCCAATCGTTACTTTGAAACGCATAAATCTTAGTCGCAGGACTATTAGGAAATATAGGATCTAAGTAATTAGCATAAAGGTTTGCTATCGCATGAGAATAAGAGGCAGCAATATCATAGTTATTCTTGCCATTATATATAGCAATACAAAAGGTTAGGGTACAAACAAAAAAAGATATAAAAATTGCAACACCAAGTATTTGCTTTAGCATCCTATATTGATGAACAAGAATTTGCCCACCGCGAATCGAATTACCTATCATTTTCCATCCACGTTAGGTTGTTCATATGAAGCTTTTTTATTCAATTCAGCCTCGAGCTCCTCGATAGTTGGAAGGCTTGTTTTTAGGTTTTCAGGTAATGCCTCTAACAATCTATATTCTGAGATACCTATAGGTTTATCTATATTTTTTAAGGCATATTCTGCTGTAATTTTATCTTTCTTTTTACATAGAATCATGCCTATAGAAGGGTTATCAGTTTCGTGCCGTAATTTATCATCTATTACGGATAAGTAAAAATTTAATTTACCTGCATATTCAGGTTTAAATTCTTTAGACTTTAATTCAATCACTACGAAACAACGAAGTTTTAAATGATAAAATAATAAATCAATGTAATAGTCTTTATCCCCCACATCTAAATGATATTGCCTTCCGACAAAAGCAAATCCAGCTCCAAGCTCAAGTAAAAACTTTTGTATATGATCTACTAGGCCTTGTTCAATCTCCTTCTCATGGGCATTACTACTAAGCGTGAGAAAATCAAAACAATATGGATCTTTTAAAGATTGGGTCGCTAAATCTGATTGTAATGGAGGAAGTTTAGAGGAAAAATTCGTTATAGCTTTACCTTCCCTTTTATAAAGGTTGGTCTCAATATGCATAACCATAACGTTTCTTGACCAGCCATGCGTTAAAGCCTTGTTCAAGTAGAACAGGCGTTCGTGCTGTTCTGAAACAATATTAAACAGATATACAATATGTCCCCAAGGTAATTGGGCAACAACTTGTTGCACAAATTCGAAATCATTATATTCCCTAGCAAACTGCTGCATATATTTGAGGTTTCGTGTTGAAAACCCCTTCATATCTGGAAAAGCTTTAGAAAGATCTTGAGACAATTTATCTATTACTTTTGAACCCCAACCTTGCTTTTCCTGACGGTTACGTATTTCGTTTCCTATATGCCAGTAAAGCATGATTAACTCAGTGTTAACTGCTCGAGCAGCTTTTAACTGACTAGTTCTAATCCTAATCTTCAGATCCTCAATAAAATCTTTATAACCTTCTATTTCGTCTATACGTATTATACTCATAGATACCTTGCTATTTTTATTTATTCGTTTTAAGCCATGCTATCGCTATCCTTTTAGCGTAAACTTTATTATACTGCTCATTTGCAGAATGGTATAGTCGTATAGCATGAGACCATGAATTATACTCACCATATAATTTACAAAGTAATTTAGCTGCGTATTCAATATTCATTTCAGGGGAGAGCATTTGCTTAATATTTTCAAAATTTTCATGATGGTACTTGTAATTGATTTGCATAAGGCCTACGTCAAAATTTTTTATTCCTTTATTTCTTATAAGCGTGGTAGCATTAATTGCCTCCTCAAAGGTTTTAAAAAAATATGGACGACCTTGCACGTTTATTGCAAATGGATGCAATTTAGACTCTACAGTAGCAATAGAAAGTAATAAGTCCTTTGGAATCCCATACTCTTGTTCTTTTTTTCGAATTAAATCCTTATAATCGGAAGCTGCTGCATAATTGATAACAACCAAATTTAAACTAATACTTAGTAGAATAAGCAAGCGTTTGTGTTTCTCTCGAAAAAATGCTATAATGTAACCAATTATTAAACCAGGAATCAGGGCTATGAAACTTGTAAATAATATAAAAGAACACCTCTTTACATATGATAACAAATGGAATTTGTTAAACATGGTTGCGAGAATATCAACTGTAGCTTTAGCCTGGTTAATGCTAAATGTTTCATGCATTATTTTTAAAAACATGCTTCTTCCTCTTTTTTTAGGAATAGTAATGAGTTTCTTAGTTGCAGTAACAGGATATTTATATATTCCTAAATTTATTAGCTCTTTTAACCCAGTAAAGTTTGAAGAAGATAAATATTTTAATAGTCTAGGTAATGACCTAAGCTCGAATTTACCCAAATATTGGGGTAAATATATAGCTGCATCCATATGGGTTTCAGCGATAATCTTTTTCTTTGGAGTTGCTCCACTTACCGGTCTTCTAATACCCATTATTTTACCTACTATATATTTAATTATCATAAAATGTCCTTACTCAATTTATTATGCCAATCACCCGTCTAAGGAATATTTTGAAAAGCTATCTGGTGTAATATTTAGGCTCACTCAATATCCAAATAGTAGATACTTTGATGATATGAATAAATACTACTATGACCCCGCTTATAGAAGCTCAAGTAGTAATATATTTAATAAACACTGATTACTATTCGTCATCTCTTGTAAACCTTTCTACCCCAGGAATAATACTAATAGCCCTCTTACCTGTGCCTGCTAAAGATTTTTTATCTTTTATCTCGTTCTTTAAATTGTTTTTCTCCGCTATATTTTGGGCTTTCTGTTGTTCAATAACTATCTCATTACTCCTAATAATTGAATTTGCCTTTTGCTTAATAGTATTATCTATAAAATCCCTTTCATTTACATTAAATCCTTGGTTAGTCGCAAAATTCTTCACATTACTCTCTATATCTTTATTTATAGGCATGTTTTCGCTAGCAAACTTATTCTCCATTTTATACGTAGATTTCTCGTGATTTGAAGACATTCCTCTTGCTTTATTAATTAGACTTTCTGCATAAGGTGCTGCAATTTGTGTAGCATATTGTTTCGCTATAGGTGACCCCTCTTTAATTAACTTATTAGCCTGGTGCATATCATAACCATCTTTAACCATCATATTTCTTACATCATCATTTAATTCTTTTCTCCAGCTAATACCTTCTGTCTGACTTAAACCTTGTGCAATTGTATATGTTGCAACTTCATGATCTGCAAAGGTTTTAGATTGAGCTGCTCTCTGCATATTTTCATACGACTCTCTGTACTCTTGTCCAAGACTTTTATCAATGTTGTTGGTATCGCTATATTTCATAGCAGACATACCTCTAAGAATCGTATCATATGATTCAGAATAATTAGCTGATTGTACTATATCCTTTGCCTCTGAAAGCGCTCTAGTATCTACACTTCTACCTGAAGCACTCATACTTGCCTCTAATTTTGCAAGAGTTAATGGACCATTACTTATCGATGCTCTTAATGCCCATTCTGTAGCAGTGGTATCATCCATATTAAATGCTTTTTTAAGAGCGTTAGAAAGTTGCACAGATTTTTGTACAGCCTTACCAGATTGTCCAGCTTTAGAATATTCAATATCTTCACCACTACTTTCTCTTTTTGCAAAATTAGCTAAATAACTCGATCCAGTATGAGCTGCATGAGATTTAGCTGTTTCATATGATTGTGTTGCTTGATAACTTGCGCTTTTCGCATCCTGTAGCGAATTATCCAGATGTGCCTGCACTGCGTCTGTTGATTCTATAGTAGTAGGGCCTGTTGAGCGCATTTGATTATAATCAAATACCATTTCTCCAGTACCATAATTCGCTCTCTCAAGGCTTCCATTAAGTAACTGCGATTCTCCAATACCTGATCTAAAGCTTGAATTTAAATCCGTCTTATATGCTGACTGATTACCGTACTGCATATTACCAAAACTCAGATTGTCAAAGCTTCTGTTTCCTGTAACTGCTTCTGCAGCACCTGTACCTGCAGCATAATGCATTGAACTCATAGCATTTGATGCTGCATTAACTATTCCTTCAACGCCACTTTTTACTAACGTATAAGCAAGCATTGGTATGAACATCTGAAACCCTGATGCTACGGTAACAATTACGTCAGCCTTATCAGTAAGAGTACTAAATGTGGCATAACTAATTACTCCTCCAGCAGCACTTTTCAAGCTATCTCCTGAGTAAGTCTCACAAATTAAATTCAGGACTGCAAATAGCGCTGGCCAAAGTTGTAACGAAATAACTACATGAAAATAGTTTATATATCTTTTAAAACCACTTCCTAGTACCATCATTGGTGCTATAAAAAGAAACGAAGCATATATTAAGCATTTACATACTGTAAGGAATAATGGGATATAAATAGAGGCAAGTTCTGCGGATATCTTCCAACCCATTTCTTGATGCTGAGCAGCTCTTATTGCTCCTTCGCTCTGCTGGATTATTGAGAAACTATTTGCAAGTAATATTTGATTTAAAGTCTTTGTAGATCCTAAAGAGTTGTTTGTATATTTACTAAATATACTATCTGTATTCTGTAGAAGCCTGTTGAATATTGGTATATCCCCTCCATTTGAGAGTTGATTTCCTGCGGAAGCAAATATTGAGCTAGCATAACGTTCCAATATATTTTCTTTAGCCAACGAGAGCTGATCATCTATCAATTTAGCTGCTTCGAAGCAAGTTTTAGTCTTTAATAGCCCTTTCTCATATATTTCAATAGTTCTCCTTTGAGATGTTTTAGATTTTACCAAATCCCACGAATTTGAACCATTAAATAGGTCAGCAATAGTATATTTTTTACTAACGCTAATATCACGCATGATACAGCGACGATAGAACCTATCAAAATTAAAGTAAAATTCAGGGTCTGTTGACCTCCATTTTCTAGACTCACTAATTAATCGTGCACCAAATACCATACCATATTTATGATAAGGCAGTGAGTTAATGCTTGAAAAAGCCTGTTCAAAATGCACCGAAGTTAAGTTTCCAATATATTCGACAAAGGTTACGGGTAATACAAAACCCCACGGTAAATTGCTTACACTATCTTGCTGCTTTGTTACATGATCATGGATTAAAAGATTTCCTCTTGGCATTAGAAATAAAAGTATTATAACCATAGTACCTAAGGCTTTGGCTATAGCATTTCTATATGCTGGCCCCGCAGAACTATTATAAGCAGCTTGAATTGAGTAAACCATCACACTTAAAAAAGCAAATAGGTTTATCAAGAACTGCATAAAATTACTATTCATAATAGACGCCATAGCGTTAAGCATCTGAAACATTGCTTCAAAGCCACCATAAGTAAATATATATTCCATTATCCTACCTTGCTACATTACTAATCTGCATAAACCTTGCTTCAAACTCTTTTGCTTGATGCTCAAGTCGCTGTCTAAGCTGTAATTGTTGATTAGCTCTTTGAAACGCTGAATAGCGTGCATCTCGCAAGTATCTTCTTATCCTTTCAATATCTTCTTTAAAGCCAGAAATTATTGCATCATCAAGTTGTGAATATTCAAGGTTCTGTACCGCATCACTTGCTCTTGAGAGTAGCATATCAAAAAAGTGAGTCATTACATCGTAGGTAACAAGATCTATATATTCGCTCATAGTAACCATTAAATTTTCAGGTGAACCTTTTTGAGCAAGTTCTAAATCGATTATCTCTAGGATAGGCGGATAAGAAAATCCTATAACAGCTTGTTGATCATCGTTATATTCTGAAGGGTCATCTTTTACTGCTTTCTCTACTAAAGACTTTACTACTCTATAGATATTTCCATATAAAGTTTCCTTACTACTAAATTCGATTTCTGCAATCGTTGGGGCTAAACATTTATCAGCTGTATTACAGCTATACATTTTTACCTTTGAACCAGCGCCAGGACTTTCTACGCCCATATATTTTTCTAACATATCGTGATTTTGAATAAGAGACGGTTTTCTTTCAAACTCGAAACGTCCTTCAGCTGTCTTTTTACCAATAATCGTCCCACTTATACTCATTATTAGTTCCTTAAAATTAGAATCTGTATTAGCATTGCCTTTACTTAATGCTTTCCACACTAAATTAAACTGATCCCCAAGAAGAGAGTCAAAGTCATCGTCATTTCCATATTTGTCTGGATCATCATTACATTCCTTGGTTGTCTGATATAAATCTGAATTAGAACTCTTCTTATTAGAGTTCATCATACATTTTGTTTTATTTGACGATACAAGCTTATTGAACACGCCATTTGCAAGCTGCTCACCTGCGGTACATTGGTCCATCATTAGGCCATTAATTTCCCTCTGTATAGTATCTAAATATTCCATAACGCTAGAACATTGAGGACACCTAGATTTCATTAACAATATTGTCAAATAAGCCGCACCAGACCGTGCAGTCCTCTTAAAGAACTCGGTAAATTCTTTTCCTTTTATAAAAGACATTGAGCCAAACCTAACATCCCCTGAGAAAGTACATGCATCAAATTTCAAACTTGGGGTTTGTACAACAAGTGGCTGTAACTCCATAGGCCTTGGCCCTCTAAATATTGCAGATCCCCCAGTCATAAAACCACTATTTTGATCTTTTATAATCGCAGGAGCATTTACATTGCTAAGAGTTCCTTTGGTCTCTGCATACTTCATTAGTTTTTCAAGTCCAGCATAGGATGGACTATTATAAGTCATCAAAAGAAGTAATAAACATAGTTTCTTCATATCTAACTTCCTTGCTTGTTTGGTGAAACATATTGGTTAGCAAGGCTGACGAATTCTTCAAGCTCGCTTATAGCAACCACTCCTCTAACTATTTCAAAGGCTTGACTGCCGTCATGTGAAATAGCAACTAAAGTTGGTGCTGCTTCAATTTTAAGCCTCTCAGCTAAACCTGGAATATATGCAGTCTTAAATACATTAGATTCAGAACCATCAAGGCTTGCTGCTTCAACTTTAAATCCATACGTTTTTGCAAAATTATCGAGCACTGGGGCAAAGGCTTGACAGTAAGGACAAGATTCTTTAGTGAAAACTACTAGATCAAATTTTAATGCAAAATCCTTTATATTTTTCTGCATTACTTCTCTGTTAAGATTCCTCTGTAGTTTTACTGCTTGAACATTAGTAGGCTCTTTTATGGTATCAAACAGCTCTGGATATTTGTAGCGTGCAAGCCTTATTGTTGAATCAAGCTTATCAACGTTATTCCACATTTTATTTTCAAATTCTAAATAGTTTTTTAGATTCTCAGCTGTAGGATTGGCAAAAAGAACATATCTTAAGCCCTTAAGTTTCTTTTTAAAGGCTTTATTATAAGCAATGGCTTGCTCTGGAGTAAGTTGTTTATATTCCGACTCTTCTTCTTTGATTTTCTCTTCAAACCAAAGCCATCCTCTATATCTCTCATCGTAGAAACCTGCATTTGCATGTAGTGAATAAGTTAGCCCATAAATTGTTAGTAGGAGACATGCTTTATTTTTTATAATCTTCATTACCAACTCTCTTCATTTTATTGATGTTTACACCAGAGTTTCTTTGCTTTGATTCAGGATCAGCAGGATTATGTTTGAACACATCTGGCATAGATGTTTGTAATTGATTAAGCGCACCTTCAATAGTTGGAAGATTAAGCCTTTCAGCAATTTCGTTGTAAAACTCGCTATAATCAATTTTATCGAAGTCGATTCTAGACAACTCACTTAGAGTTAAAGGGCTACAATCCGCTTTTCCGTCTTTACCACTACCCACCCAGAAGCCTTTGTTGATTTGCGTTCTTCCTTGTTCCTGGATAATCTTCTCTAATTTTTGCTTAAAACAGCAGAAATGTTGTTTTTTAACAAACTTTGAAGAGCTTTTACCAGCATATACACATAGTCCACTGTTTCTATCTTTAGCAAGTTGAATTGCTTCGCTTGGACACTCTGCTCCTAAATGTTCTGAACCCCAACCCTTTCTCTTACAACAATTCTTATATTCAGCTATATGTTTAGAACAATGCCTTGCAACGCCGCCAAAAATGCCAATATTATTTGGATCAAAATTCTTACCCTTCATATTTATTGCCATTTGTAATTGTGCTATAGTTTTCATCATTTCATCATTTGGCGGGTACTTACTATCTATGCACGAACCATCAATACATGGTATGGCATCGCATATCAGCTTTTTTGGGGCGTTTTTATCATTAGAATTAAACCTTAATTCATTAGAGAACTCATCCTCATATACTTTCCTTTTACATGAAAGCTCTTCTCTCTGATTTACACAATTTCCCATGCTGTCCTTTAAAATACAATCAAGATCCTTTATGTAGTAACAGTTATAATTTTTGCAGTCATCTTTTGAAGGGTAATTACAAGTTTTTGTATAAGAATATTCCCAGCAGCTTTGATAAACTCTTATACCGTCAATAAACCTATATCCTCCAGCCTGCGAACAATACTTACCTGTATCATTACAACTAAAATTTGAGGTAAATGCAGCAAAAGAAAGAGTGCTGTAGATTGTTATGACTAATGCAATTAAGGTGCGGTTATATGCGAGCATGTCTCCTCCCAACTTTGAACCCAATCGTGTTCTGCACAAGTCTTAGTGTCTACTTTCATTTTAATAAATAACCCTCCTCTACCACCCACAGCTAACCTTATAGTTAAAGTGTTATTTCCTGACTTAAGAAAAGGCTTTAAATTTATGTTAGGGTTATATCCACGCCAATGCCATTGCTCCATTGAAACAACTTGAGAACCTATATTTACATAGTTGAAATCAAAAAAAGATGAAGGATATGGTGAAGGAGCTGGTTCTAACTTATCTCCGCCAAATGGACCTGAATAAACATAATTATTATTTAGTTTAATCAAAACTAAATCGTCGTAGCCTATTGATTCTAAAACAAAGTTTGTTACTGTTTGTAAATCGTTTATAGAGAAATCAATACTATAATCAAAAATAGCACCTCTCCCACCATCAAATACTCTAGTGTCACCCCAACCTAGGGCCCACACTCCGTTAGTATAATTTGTTGGAATACCACCATTAACACTTAGTATTTTGAAGCTTTGTGAAGATACATAATTTGGATTTTTGCATTTTAACTGTAAGGTTGACCGACAATCATACTTATTCTTCAATCTTTCACATAAAACCTTGTCATATACTGTATCCTCTATAGTTTCCTTTTTTTTAATTTTTAGATAGGGAAGGCCTCGGTTTTTGTTTTTTCCAGCTTCCTCATAACAATCAATATCTCGTTCTTTGAAAGCTTTTAAGGTGTCTACAAGTGTTTCACTAGAAGCTTCTACAATATCGTTTATATCATCCTTATGAATATTTAATCGCTTATCATTTGCATCTAATTCAAATTCACGCATCTCACTTTGTGTTTTATCTACTTCTGATAAATTATTTTTTTCTACTTCTGATTTATCTCTTGCAGCACTCCTTCCTGCTGTTTCTAAATCATTTGGATCCAATGAGTTTAACCAATCTTCATATTTCTTTTGTTCTTGTTTACCTTGCTCCCGACTTTCTGTATCTTTATAAAAAGCTTCGCTGAATTCTTTGTCGCCCTCACCGTTTTCGATTTTCTTTGCAATATCTGCAGCCTCTTGTTCAAAATCTATTTCATTTGCTGCACAATAAGGATAAGCAAAATTAAAAATTGCGATCAAAATGATATAAATTAGATTAAGAGGTGTCTTGCTCATTAAAGACTACCTTTTAAAAGTTGAGCTGCAAACGAAGCTGTTTCACCTTTCTCTGCAAATTCTCTCAGTGCATATTCAAGTTTAACTGATCCATTTATTTTATCTGATAGCTCGATACATGTTTGCTCCTGATAACAATCCTTCTCAACCGCAAGGACAATACTTGGTACTGAAGAAATATTATATTTAAGAAAGGCTTCATCATTGACCTGCATTGCTGCTTCGTCCTTTTCTTCATCAGTTAAACCCATTGCAAACTCTTTGGTTTTAACAAAGCTCCCTTCTATCAAGCCATTGAAAATAAGGGTTCCACCGTATTTATTTACTTCCTTGAGATAATATTTTAACATGCTTGTTGGCATTGATGAGCTTACGAAAACCATCAGCCTAATATTTTCTGTTTTAGGATAATCTTTTAAAATATCCATATCTGGCAGCATATTAGATAAAGAACATTTACTACTGTTTGAGCTGTCACAGTCTTGTGTTTCTATGTCACGAACATTAGGGAGTCTTTCATGTGCAAACCCTATATAAGAAAAAAAAACTATTAAAAGTATTATAAAAATATTTCTCATAACTCTTACCATTAAAACAAACAACAATTAAGTTTACGCCAAATTAAAAAACCAAAATCTTGTCCATGTCCTGGAAACTCTTTACCTGGCGAATAAAGTAAGTCACTTGCTCCAATAGGAACGCAAGCATTTGCCCCTTTCGTATCTGCTTTAGGATATGTTGTCTGGATTTTATATTGACTCTTTTTTATCCTTAAAGCTAATCGCTTACGACAAAGTGGCCCATTGACACGTGCGTTATCTGTAGAAGTATCCTGCGCAAGACCCAAGCGGTGCATTTTAGCAAGAACTCTCATTGTAAGCAGGCTTCCTGCCTGTATGCCTCCAACATGATCTACTACAAAACCGGAAAAAGGATATAAATTACCTAAACAACCTGCACACCAAAAAAGCTTATCAATTGCAAAGTTCAAGGACGCCGCTGTACAATCCCCAATACATGCATGCTGAGCTAAAGGATTTGCGAAAAGAGCAACTTCAGGATTAAGTATTGATTGCAGCTTAGTATCGTTCCACATAGGATCAAACTCACTCATATAACCAATATCGAAGCTTCCTTTCTCTAAACATGCAAAATCTGTAATTAGCTCAAGCCAGGATATAAGTGGATACATATAGTAATGCACATGATAAAATGATTCGTGCCTAAAATACTTCCCAAACCCTTGTTGGGTTACACCCATTTGCCTCAAACTTGACCCACCAATCCTTACTCCTCCCATACCAACCATACAGAAAGGTGTACGGGTTACATCTACTAACCGTAATGGCTCCCAAAAACCTAAAGGCAAACCAGGTATTGGTATATTCGCTTTAGTGCACATGCAAACAGGGCTACTAGGATTCTTAGTATCACGGTATTTGGGCCCCACACCCTGACTTCCAATTTTAATAGAACTAATCTGAATTGGCTTTAAACAACTCCAGCAAATATCAGTAATTGGATTTACCCACTTACCTACACAAGTAGAAGCAAATGAAGGAAGAGAATAAGCGAGTACTAACATTATAATCACGCATCTAAGATTAACCCTCATTTGCCAGCACCTCCTGCACTCTTAGTGCCCTTCCTTCCTGATATACAATTGCTGGTGCTTGCTTAATTCCTAGTTTTGTTGTGAGCTCTCCAAACTGGTCGAAATAAAAAATTCTCTTAAATCTTTCTTCAAGAGTAATTGGTGATCCACCAACTAAAATTATTGTGTCTTCTTCTTTGAGCTTACCCTGCTCAAGCATTTGAGAAAGCCAACTTAATTGTTTTTTGCTTTCACCATCCAAAAAAAATAGTTGTTTATCTAACTGCTCCTGTTCTAGAGCATTAATCCTTGTTCCACTTGGAAAAATTATTACGCCTTTTTCATCTACAATATCCTCTTCTACAATATAGGTTGGATCATAAAGATAACTATTAGCCCGCACTGTCTCGATAATCCCAGTAACTCTTGCAGGGTTCTGTATTTTATTTTTTACTTTTTCTTCTACTTTTTTCTGCTCTTCTTCAATATTTCTCTCTGACAGGCGCCTCAATATCATTTTCTCGAAACCTTCTTCCTTGATTTCAAAACTTTGCCCAGACTTTCCAAAATCCTTTGCAAATACAGGGCTTGAGATTATAAAAACTACAATTACAGAGAAAATTCTAATCATTTTAAACTCTCGAGTAGAAGTAAGTGTACTTGGTCAGTTAAGTCATCTACTTCGTCAATTGTGCCTTTTGTAATCAAGATTATTTCATTTTCTTTAGATAAAGTTTCTAATATATTCTTTAAGTTCTCGGCTGCTTCCTTTGATTTCCCTAAAAAAAGATCGCTTTCCTTTAATTCTTCTACTCTTTTATTCTCTAGTTGTATTAGTCTTTCTTGGTTGATATAACCAATAAGATGCGGTTCACATTTATGTACGTATCTTTCCCCAACACTGCCTAGAATGGCACCAAGTAAGAAGATACTTATGATCGAAAGTTTATTAAGCTCGTACATGATCCTTCTTCCTCACAACTAAACTATTAATTGCTTGATCCATACTTAAGCCAGAATTAATGAGCTTATTTATATAAACGAAATCATCTGCATCAGTTGAGTAAAGGTTTTTAGAGTAAGGATCTAATATTAGCCTTGCTTTAACTTGAACAGCTGTTGAATATATAAGTAATTCAGCAAATTTTCCTGGATCGACAGTAATACTCTCAATTAAAGGAAGGATTCGTTCAAATGCTTTGACGCTTCTAAATGCTTCAAGACCATCTGCACTCTGTTTTAGAATTAACTTCCAAGTACTATTATTAAATATGCTTTTTCTAGTATCATCACTATTTAAATCATTGAAGTTTTGGACACATATTATTGCTGCACCTCTAAGCTTTCTAATAGTTCTAAATACCGCTTCAAACATAGGGCCTGCCCCAGAGTTTAGAAGCTCCCACCCTTCATCAAGAATTATACTAAATTGTGTAGTTCTATCGCCTGTAGCTTTTTCAAGGATTATTTGTAAATTGATAATTTGGCATAAAACACTTAAAAAGCTTTTATCGTTTCTTATTTCTTCTAATTCAATAACTACTAGCTGTTTTTTGAAGGAAATATTTGTTTCCTTATTAAAATATTTTCCATAAATTCCTTTTGATGTATAAGGATAAAGGCTTTTTCCAAGATTTATTGCCTCAAGAGAGCCTTCATTTAATAATATTGCTGCAATCCTATCTATATTTAATTCATGTCCATATTTTTCCATCCCTTCATTTATAGCCCATTCTACTATTGCTTCTTTTAATTTATCATTTGTAGCTCCACACATTGAACCAAGAATATTTTTTGCATAACCTATACTGTCGTCTTGGCTAATATTATCTTCTTCTAAAGAAGAGGTTTTTTTCATAATATTTTCGTCAAGTTTTATGCTGCTGAAAGGATTTAGGGAAATCTTGGAATCTTTGGTAAAACTTATAAATTCACCATCAAATAACTTGCAGATATTTTTAAAGCTTTTACCAATATCAAGTACAAAAACTTGATTACCAAGTGCAAGCTGACTTACTACATATTCTTGCAAAAGCACTGATTTACCTACTCCAGATGGACCAAAGAGAGAAATATTAAAATTACCATCAGCAATTTTATAAAAATTATTGAAGTTAAATAACTGGCCCCTTACAGCTTGAAGCAACACTCCAGACATCGGAACACCTTTAAATTCTCCATGTATAGGTAATTTTGCAAGCGGCTCATTCGAAGGGCAAATACCGGTAAACTTAAATGCATTTATATCACTCCATAAATGTGCTGCGCACAAAGGAAGGGCAAATTGCAAAGCAGGGAGATGCCTATCATTAACCGAAACAAGCTTCCAGTCATTAAATTTGTATAGCGATAATAATCTACTTTCTACTTCTTCAATAATATTCGAATCAGCAGTAAGTATTACTTGAAAACAATCAGATAAGAATTTGCCGCCTCCTTTGATATAATCTATAACCTCCAACCATTCACTTGCTTCTTCCTTCAATTTCGAATCATGCCTTGCATACCACTGTTCTGCTGAAGCAACTACATTTCTTCCTTTGGTTACTAAAGCTTCTTGCTGGCTTGGAGCAATATTTGCAGCAATTGTATATGAAATTATAAAACGCGCAGGGATTGCAAGAGAGGTTCTAGCACCATCTCCAAGTAAATGAATCATCTGGGCTAAAGAAAACTCTAAAGGCTTCTCTTGAATATTATAACACTTTGTTATAAATCCTTGGTTTTCATGCTCTATATGTTCTGGTTTAACCCTAAATTTATAACCTGGTTGCGGTATTTGATCACACAAAGGTAAGTAGTTATTATATTTACGGTCACTTAGCTCTATTGTTGATTTAACATTTATAATTTCATCTAGCAGATTTATTAAATCAGTAGCATCACAGATTCTAGGAAATAGCTGTAAAGGCTTTAACTTGTTCAATATCTGGCTTTGTATTTTTCTAATTTTCTCTAGTTGGTTTTCATCTACTTTCTTAAGTTTCTGCGAAAAACTTAAATATAGTTTAAAATCTCTTGAAACTAATGTGCCTCTTATGTCTTTAGAAAGCGCAAGATCGCCTAAAAATTCTTTTCTAGCCTCAGTAATTTTTTGAATCATAGGATGAGGGTTAGTCCTTGCGGCACTCCACTTACTTAATATTCCTCCTATCCTTGGACTTGCAAGTAACATAAATTGTAAATAAGAATCTTGCGGTATATCATCATTTAAAAAATGTTTTAAATTTTTTTCTAAACTACTATCTATACCAACAGTCGGTATGAGTTCTAAAATAAATCCAACGACACATTCATCATTAATAAAAAGGTTTTTTGCCCTATCAAACGTCCTATAAGGTAGAAGCTCTGCAACTGATCTTGCATAACCCATCGACTCATTGGCAAATTCATTTGAATAAGAATCTCTAGCTCCAAGTTCAAAGCCACTTAATAGCCCAGTTTTCGCTGCAAGTTTATCTAGCTTATTTAAAATATTCTGCAGCATAGCTTAATCTAATTTATTTATAATAATTACTTTTGCTTCCCTTTCCAACAACACACCTGAGTTAGTATTTTGAGATGCAAGCCAGATTTTGAAAGTTTCAATTTGAGAGTTTGCTGGTATTTCTTGTGAGGTATTATTGGAAATAACATTCTTATCCTTTGTAGAGTTACATTTCCTACCGGCTTTACACTTTCCTTCAATTTCAATGTCAATAGTGTTATTATTAATTGAGTTATTCACATCAGATAAGGATTTACATTGCAAGCCTTTAGCATCAGGGCAGTTAAACTTAGAACTATAAACACCCCCACAGCCTTGCAAAAATATCATGAAGCAAACCAGTAAAAACACTCTCATACCTAAACCTCTACTCGAATAAATTATTGTTTTAATGCAGCTCTATCTTCTGCAATACGATCTTTGACATCTTCACTTCCAACGAATACTCCCTTGCTCAAGACAATATCTATTTTTACCCCTGCTGGAATCTGTACTACCGGCGATATCATTTCAGCTCGCTTAATGTGATAGTTGGCAAGTTTTTCTGCTGCAGAACCCATACCGGCTGTACCAGCATCTTCAAACTTATCTTGCCACCCTCTTTTTCTTGAAGGCGAGCCAAAAATACTGAAACCAGGAGTTGTTTCCTCCTTTAAACCTTTAGACATTCCACTTAAAAACCCTCCAATGGCGGCATTTTTTAAATGCTTTGAATCCATAGAAACAACTTTACCTTTAATCCCGTTTAAACCATCTGGTCCATAAATAAAGCCTGATATCTTTGTCTCAACTGCCTGATTATTTTTTTTATCTGTACATGCAAGTGTTTCAAGACGCACTATTGCTCTCTCGCTTGAAATATCTCCATAGCAACTACCTAACACTCTACAATCTTTATAATTTTGCTTTACTTCTTGCGGCAAGCTTGCATAGTCAGTTAGTCTTATTATTACATGCACCGGTTCCTCAGACGTATTTACCGAGGTAGAGACTGAAATGCCGCCTAATAACTTCCCAGGAATAAAGGTAGAGGCTGGTAAATAATTTTCTAAGTCTTTTGGCCTGCTTCTTATGCTTTGTGGAGATATCATTGATAGGTTTATTTTACTACCATGCGTCTTCTGTTCTTCATGTTGTGCTGGCTTCTTCTTAAGTTCTTCTAAACCGCTTGATATTAAATTTAATTGCTCGGTAAGTTTCCTTATTTCTTCATCTTTAGCTTTTTTTACTTGTTCAGTTTGAGCTTTAATAGTATCTAGTAATTCTTTTTCTTTAGTTTCTCTATTTTTCTTTTCATCATTAATTGCATCTTCAAGCTTACTAGTCCAAAGTTCCTGAGGTTTAACTGAACTACCAGCTGTCTGTATCTCAACTTTTTGAATTTTATTTTTAAGCTTATCTTTTATATCCTCTCCCTTTGCTACATACTGTCCATTATTAATCAATCTTGAGATAATATATAGTATCGCTAAAAGAATTATTGCTAGTAACCCTACCCTAATTAGCTGTTGTTTAGCTATATTTTCTGGATTTAAATTGGATATATCATCACCTTGAACCTTTTTCTTAGGCGTCATTAATAATTTTACTTTTTCAAGCAATTCCTTGATAGTCATATTAAGCACCCTTTCTAGTTACAAGAATAATTGTCGTAAAATCGCCTGGATTGAGCTGATCTTTTGAATCAGGTATTCCTAAAGCTATTACATTTCTAATGAAGGGAACAAAAGTATCTTTAGATAAGGTTTTTACCTCTTTGGTTGTATTTATCACTTTTATCAAACTACATTTTATGTTTAATTGTTCAATCTCCCTAATTTGCATCAGCCTCATACCATGAAGCCTTTGGTATCTTCTATTAATCCTACTTTTTTCAGGGTCATATATCCCATGAATAAGTTGAAGAATTTGCTCATCGTTCCATGTTTGTAAGGTTTTAAAAGATTTATTCTTTGCTGGATGTGTAAGAATAATAGTGTGGGAGTCTTTGTTGGTTACTTTAAGGCTTAAATCTTGTGTTAAACCTGATTTTGTTAGTAAAGACAATTCAATCCTATCACCAGTTTTTACCTTTGGAATAATAAATAAATTGCCAGTATTAAGATTATCCGCAATCCATTCGTACTTTGACTCATCGCCTGCAACACCTAATATTGAGTCCCCTTCAATAAATATTCTATTTTGTGTCGCTTCCCCGATGTTTGCCTCAAGCCTTCTTTTGCTGTTTGCTTCAAAATTTTGTGCATATCGCTCAATGGCTTGAGCTTCAGCAAATGCGAAAATTATCAGAAATATTATTAGATACTTATTCATTATTATTTCCTTCAGAGTTTAAATTTTCTTTTTCTTCTACTAACTCTTTAAATTCTTTGACCCTTAATACCCCTGCAGAGTAATCGTACTTTAACCTATAAGCGACTTCCCTCTCTTCTGTACCAGTTTTGCCAAATTTTACTGATAAAAACCCACGAGCAATTACAACTAAACTATTGGCATCGATTTCTAAATCCTTGACTGTAAATTCAGTTCTTAAATCAAATTCTTTATGGTTATTTCTTTGCTCATCAAAATACTTTCTTAAATCGTCGTATCCGCCATAAATTGCATACTTTAAAACTAGTTTCTGCTTATATTCAATGTTTGAGGCATTAAGGTCTAATAAGTTTGCAAGAAATATATGCGACATTTCCTCTAAATAACTGTTAGAAACGTTGTTATTTGAAATAGACATTGGTTGAGAGAAACCAGGTGGAACAATTACAACTCTTGCTTCGGTTGCAAAAATCTTTATTGATAGTAACAGGTTAATTCCAAGAGTAATTATCAACAAAAGAAGCAGAAAGTTTCTTTGTTTACTTAATTTGGTTAAATTTTCAGATAAATACTTTATTTCCATAAGAACTCTACATAAAACTTCTAAATCTAGATTGGGCAATATATTTTGTTCTAAAGCATATTTTGGTTGGTATATTCCAATATAACCATTTATGTATATCGCCCTTATACCATTTGAGTGAAACCAACGAGCCTAATAGGTAGGCAGGCATACTTGCAATTAGCCCCAAAGATAAGGTAAACATCATCCATAAAAGACATAAAATAATTATTCCTGCTACTAAACCAAAGAGCTTTAAGCCATAAGCTTTAGGCTCTTTGTTTAAACATGTATATAGTCGTATTTGAGTCATTGAATTCATATCTTTATGCAGAAAGGGCTTCTAAGCCTACTGCTTTACCAAGTCCCCAAATTACCATAGATCCTATTAATGCTCCTACCGCAGCAGCGCCTCCTCTAGTACGCATATCAGCGCCTTGACTACCTGCTAAAAACATTCCTCCAATTGCGCTTACTGCAACTCCCGCAATAGAATAGTCCGTAATAAGCTTAACAATAGGTTTAAAACCCGCTTTAAACCCCCCATCTAAATCTGGTGCACTCCAGGCTGCAAATGCATTATCTGTTGTTAGCAATAATGTTCCTATAGCCCAAGCCACGCTAAAGATGACTCTTTTATTGTTTCTCAGTTGAACATTATTCGAGGTTTGATTTGTTTTCATAATTTTACTTTTTCAATTTTTATAATGCTTGGTTTATAAATTTTTCGTTTTTTCTTGTATTATCCTTTAGCGACATCGACTGTTTATCTTGTGTCAATGGCAATATGCTTAATCTTTTTTTTATATTAAACTCTTGCCTATCTCTTGGTGATTAAATGGTTTCTTTCATATGAACTCCTTATGGTTTTACTTTAATTTCATATTTATCTTTGATTTCTATCGATGCACGCTATCTGGGTCACCCTTAAGCCTTTCTTCAAGCGTAATTAGATACTTAGTCATTTTTTCTGCTATAAAATTAGCATCTCGTGCTTGATATCCATTTTTTAATAACACTACAAGAATCGCTTCTTCCATCTCTACACTTAGTTTTTTATTCTTTTTAATAATTTGGATAATCATAACGCCACTATTCATTCATCATTCAAATCATAAAGTCTTAACCTATGTCGAGCTTTCATTTGATAATAATCATTCATACATTTTAAGATTTCTTTAGCTTCATCATATCTGTACCCATGATTTAGAAGTAACTGTGAAACATAGTTCTCGCTGTATTCTATTGCAGACATGTAACCCTCACTCTTAAATAAATAACTTTATTATGCATATTGAATTTATTACATCTCGATTATAGTAACGAAACTGAATATAAGGCTTAACTTTGCATGTTGCCCTGCACCCAGAATTTTCATTTATGTCAGCACTCAAAATAGCCCTATAGTGCAGAAAAAACGATGTGTTTTAAAGGCGCCTTTAGACATGACTATCTTCTTTTTGCTTTAATTTAAGCAAAAAAAGTGTTTTTAGGCACAATTACATATAATTATAATTTCTGTGTACGTTTTTTAATCTTAGATAGCTTTGTTTCAGATAGTTCAAATAGTTTGAACTATTATTGTTGCGCAGAAATGTTGATTTTGATATATTCATGACACGACCTATGTTTATAAATTATTTCGTAGGTTAAACTAGCTATAAACATTATTCATAATTTGCCAATACTGATAATGTTTATAGCTTATATTTTATCATTCGTAGTTTATTGTCTATTCTACCTTTTCTACTTTATTTGAAAAGTTAACAGTGGTCAAGCAAATATTTTGTTTATATGCAAAAATTTATATTTTTTTGTTTTAATGCTAATATTTAGTTAATTATAATTATAATTTATTACGAGTAAGTATAATAATTTTCTTTTAAAAAAAATTTGGATAATTAATGAAAAGCCTTCAAAAGAAAATAATGGATTATATAAGTAATAACGATTTAGCAACTTCTGAATTTGAGAAAAAAGCAGGCGTAAGCGGTTCGGTAGTATATAGAATACTTGATAATACAATAAAAAATCCCTCGATAGATACAATATTAAAAATTGCTGATGCTTTGGATTGTTCTTTAGACGAACTATTTAATCGTCATAATTATACTAAAAAACAAATTTTCGAAAATAACGCTAGAACCAAATTTAAAAGTGAACTTTTCCGTTCAGTATGCTTACACGTTTTATATTATATTGATATAAATAGATTAGAAAATTTAAATCTTGAACAGGTCGGCTTGGCTATTGAAGAGATATACAAGCATTCTATAGAAAAGAAAATTAATAATATAGATATCAAGTATGCTGACTGGCTACTTAAAACAAGCTTTGATTAATTATTACCAAAACTTTTTCTTCGATAATCAGAAATTTTGTATACATTAGTATTAAGAGTTTTTGTAATATATATTTTACCACCATTCTCCTTTTTTACTATATTAATCTCTATGTTATAGTTTCCTAAAACTTCGAATAATTTTTTCCAATTTAGCAGGAAGGGATTAATATGTTTTTTATTTTTTGTTAGTCGAATAATATCTTCCCTAGAAAGGCCGTATCCGTTGTACTCTAAATCAATTTTAAATAAATCAACGTTTGATAAATCTTTAATCAATAGTTTGCTTTGTTTAGGTAATAAATCAACAATGTTTACAATGAGGCTGTAAATGACCTGATAAACACTAGCTTTCCCTAAACCTATATTTATTTCTTCTTTCTGACAGTCTATATGTAAATTTATATTCTGCTTCTCAATAGAATAACCGATAAAATCTGTGATTTCTTTCAAGCATTCTTTAAAATTAATTGATGTAATTTCTTCATCTTGAATAATAATAGGTAAATCTCCTAAATCTAAATTTTTATTTTTAATAATATTCTTAACCTGTAATAACTTAAGCTTCTCGTTCATTAGACGAATAAAGTTTTTCTCTACAGAAGATTTTTTATCTAATAGCCTTTGTAATTTAATTGTTTGCTCTGAGCTGCTTTCTATGACTCTATATGATTTTTCTAATTCTTGATAAAGTTTTTGAAACTTCTTTCTAAGCATCTTTTCTTCATCAGTTTTTTCTTGCAAAGGTTTAATATAGAAATAAATTATAAAAATCAGGACAGTGCTTAAGGGAACTAACTTTAGTACTATACTTAAAGCTAATTTATTGTAATTATCTATAAATAAATTGATCCCTAAGGGTAAAGTAATTAACAAATGTATAGCTAATACTGCTATACCTTCTTTCCAACTTAAAAGAAGCGCAAGTATAATGTAATTTATAAAAAAAATTATCAGTTGAAGTTCGCTAAACTGACTTACTACTAATAAAAGTGTACTTACAAGCCCCAACATAAATATAGATAAATGCCAAATAGTGCCAATATAAAGATTTTTTACTTTAACAGGCCATATTTTTAAAAATATAAATATAGAGGAAATTAGGAATATAATCCCCTGAAGTGAACTAATTATAATAGCATTCTTTATATATAAATCCTGTCTAATAAAGATTGTCCCTAAAAGAGATATTACCCCTCCTATAGCAAAATATATAAACGTATTATCGGTAGTAGGTATCCTGTTATTTAAGTAACTTAATATATCAAATTCTTTTACCTTGATAATTGTATCGTATAAATGTCTTATAACCCTATTTTTTATTATTCTATATGGTTCTACTTTTTTAGTATGTACTTCATCATAAACTGCTTTACCTATCCACCCTCCAGGCTCTCTCAATAAATAATGTGCGCTTATTAACGCGATTGAATGCATTATCATAGCTGGAACAACACTATTTATTTCAGTTAGCTTGTTAATCTGATATTTCCAAATTAGAATTGTGATTATTCCTGTTATCATCCCCAATAATATGACCCTTGTAGTTGTACGAAACCCTAAAAGGGAAAAAATTAGTGGAACGGTTACAATCGGCATATAGAAATTTGCGCTCAAGAGAGCTAACTCTAATAAGCTTGAAGCAGATAAAGCTAAAAAAAGAGCAAAAAAACCTACTAGTATTGAGGATATTCTCACTAAATTTAAGCTTTTTTTTAATTCAAATCCAAAAGGCTCACTTAAATCATGCGCTATAATTATTGCTGTAGTGTTTATCCAGGAATCTGCTGTAGACATCACCATAGCTATAATTCCTATTAAAGCAAAGGTCTTAAGGCCTGGAAAATTACAAATATCAATTGCATGCAAAATTATATTGTTTGGATCTTTTTCGGGGTTTATTGAAAGTAATATTAATCCTATAAAACATATAAGGCACAGTATTATTAAGCATAGCAAGGCAGCAAGTGAAAATGAGCTGCGAATTTGTGCTGTATCTTTTGCTATTAAAATTCTTTGGTACATTGCTGAGTTAAAGCTGGGTATCAAGCACCAAAAGAGTAGAAAAATATTTGGCAAAAACCTGGGGTTATCTGAATTTACTAACTGATGGTAGTCAAAAACCTTATTAGTCTGTAGAGTTAATATTATTTGATCTATGTTAGTAAACCCCTGCAACAAGAATAAAACAAACATGGGAATAAAAACTGAAAAGGTAAGAAATTGAAGTATATCAGTAAATACCACAGAATTTATCCCACCTAACGCAGAATAAAATATAACAATTAAACTACTAGCTATAATTGCTAAAGAACTAGAAAAAGAAAAATAATGATTAAATAGGGTTGAAAATACTTTTATCTGTACGGAGGTCATTCCTACAGCAATACCTATAGATGATAAAGCGGTGATTACACGTACCTTTCTTCCATATAACCTACCCATAGTTTCAGCAACAGAAAGGTCACCAAAAAACTCTTTCATTCTTGGACCAAAAACCCAGCCTATACTTAATAAGCAAATTACGCCACTTAAAGCAGCAATGACAAAAAATAATCCTTCTTTGTAAGTTTCTGAAACATAAGTAATAAATAAATCGCCACTGATATAAGTAGCAACTATGGTACATGCAATACTTAATGTACTAAAGTTTCTGTCCCCTACCGCAAAGAGTCGTAAAGAATTTACCCCTCGAGAATAATAAACTCCTACCGCAAGGTTTAATAATAAAAACAATGTTACTGCTGTTGTTTCTATAGTAAGGGACAAGTTATACATATTATAAATCTACTATCGAATCATATTGCTTTAATTTATATGCATCATTCCAAAAATGCCATTCAAGTGCACTTGTAGTATAAAACTCTTCAATCATTTGTGATTTTACTTCTGTTGAAGAATTATTACTGAATTCGTCAAACAACATTTTTAAGTTGTTTACATTTTTACTAAATGTTTCGCGTGAATAAGTCGATATCCACTTGGCATATTTATTGTTTACAACAGTATTCTCACGTATATACCTACCAAGCTCATGATATATCCAATAACAGGGTAACGTCGTTGCAATACCTAGTTCTATAGGTTTTATACTACAAGTAAGTATTAAATGGTCACAGAAAGACATGCAAGCTAGTGTCTGTTTACTTGTAAGAATCGTTTTATCAGAAATAAAAGGCCTCACTATTTCTTCTTCTACTCTAAAACAACCCTTAGAATATTTTAAAAAAGTATTTTTAAGCTCTTCATTAGAACTCCTATTCGCTAAAAGCTTAAAACTCTCACCTAACGCCTTTAAAAAAATACAATCTTGCTCTATAAAAAAATTAAATTTTTTCTCTTCTAAGACTCCCTTTATCAAATCTTGATTGAAGCCATGTACGGTAATAGCCTTGAATAGTTTTTCTATACGCTGCCAAGCTAATTCTGAAGGTTTCATAGGTTAAATATAATAAAAGTGAATATGTTTCTCGTTATCCTGTTTTTTATTTGGCGCTAATAGTTTCTTTGTTTTTATGCCCAAAGGAGTTTAAATGAAAAATTATATTGATAACAAGGTTTAAAGCATAACAGCAGTAACACAGATTCCTGTATTGCCCTTTTGACTAAATAAAATCGCTCCTTTAATATTCCGCTCTTTTAATACTTACATTATTTAAACAAGTTATATTCAATGATATAAATATAAAAGCTGCACAATATTTTTAATTACTGTTTTTACACTTTAGCAATGATTCTCAATTATGTTATATTAAGAATAATCATCATTAATTAACGAATAATAATAAAAAAATACTTAACTTACAAGTTAAATGTTTCTTTACAGACGTTAACCATAGGTTTGATTTGACTGTTCTGTTGGCATATTGCTCATGCACAGAATTCAAGCCCTTCCTTTGACCTTAATCCCCAGAGTTACCCACAGATTTTGTGGATAACTATGTCTTAAGCATATCATATGGAGCATAAAGCCTTCTGACTTAAATTTGTATTTATCCTTGCCATCAAATTATGAAACAAAGCATTTCCCTTTTCATCTTGGTTTAGCCATCTAGATCTCTCTCTAAACCAAACATTAACTAATTCATTAGAACTTTTTATTTGATGATTAACCTCGCGAAGTCCTTCTATCTCATCTTGTAAGTATCTATTTACCGTGCTTCCGTAGTTAACTTCAAAATGATCACTCATAAATTTATTATTAAACCCTAGAATCACCCTCCCCTCTCCAGCTTCGTAGGTAAATTCTATCTTACTAAACCAAGACTTATCTACCTCAGCACTATATCTTGCTTTTAGCCGTTCCCTTACTCTTTGCCATATAGGATCTAAAACATCTTCTATTTGACATGAATAAGTGATTGTCTTATTTTTATTTTTATCTTCTGTATAGTTGTTACCTTTTACAATGTTTATTTTTTCAAATTTGAAGTGTTCTCCCGTAGTCAAATCATATCTTTCTGTTGTTTCCAGAATAATTCTTTTAAGCTTCGCTTGATATTTTTCTTCCAAAGAAAAGCTTTCATCGTTGACATAAAATGTATAATTTTTGGTATTTTTGGTGATATTTGGGAAATAGCATTTCTTCAATATTTCTACAGCAAGGTTTGCTTCAAACTCTTGGGCTATTCTTTTCTTAATTTTCATTACATCAGATGTTTCATTAGATGATTCTACTCTCTCTAAATACTTATCATCAGGCGAACAATAAGCAAAATTTATATTATTTACCTTTGTAGCGTCGTGCTTCTCATGTAATAAGGCTTTTTCTAAATAGCTTAAAAATATTCCCTTACTAAGAAATTTGCGATCAGAGTATTTTGTATTCAATTTTTGTGCAAGCGCATTAATGAAGGTTTTACCGAATTCCTTCCCTACCCTTTTAGTCAATAGTTCGACATCATCATTATTTAAAGGTAAAAAATTGCTTATTGGTAATGCAGAACTCTTTTTATCAGTCTTACGGTTAGCAGCTTGAGAATTGCTTAACTCTGTAGAAGGTTTTAATAAATCTTTGTTAGACCCTGATATTGTTGTCATCGAAAATAAAGAATCAGATTTTTCTAATAACTCATCCTTTGCAAATTTTAATGATGTATTGTCAGCGTCCTCAATCAAATAAGAATTTTCAAAATTAGATGTTTCCTTATCTAGATATCTATTTCTAATATTATTCTCTTTATATTCTTTATTATCTTCGCATATTTCCGAAGAGGGGGTAGGAAATTTACTAACAGAGGGTAAAATATTTTTATTCGTTATATTTTTTATCTCAATAATATTGAGTTTAAGAAACATTATATTTGAGTAAGTTGAACCAAATTTATATTCGGTTTTAAAAGATCTATATATAAGGTTTAGCTCTTCTAATCTTTTAAAAGCATTGCGGATTTGATCGCGGCTTAAATTTAATTTATTTTCGAAGTGATCGTATCCTAGTTGTAGACTACCATTATATGATTTAAAATTATTTTCTTTTGTAGAAATCCTATACCAGTAAAAAGCTTCTGCTAATATTATTATAGCATTTGTATCAGGGTGCCCCCTACTATTTGTTACCTTATAGTACCAGTTATGTGGTATCAAATTCCCTGTTAAAGATATATCCTCTAGAGAGACCATATCTGAGGACATGGAATGATGTAAGTATGTCATACTTGTTGCTCCTTTAAAAACCTTAAAGCAACGAGATATACCTTTTCCCTTGATAGTATAATTAAATTATGTTATACTATGTATTGTGCAAAGTGGGTTTAAGGGTTTGGTCTAGCTCGTAACTATTAGTTTGATCGCATATAGTTATGTTATAGGATAAATCCTAAGCCCTATTTTATTTCTGTTCTTTCTTTTTATCTTTCAATAATTTCTCCATTATTGCTAATTGAATCCATTGAGTTCTAGTGATCCCACGTTCTTTACGAACATTATCTACCTCTTCGGCAATTTGCTTATTTATATCAAAAGATATTTTAATTTTATCACTTAAAACTGATTTTGATTCCATTATAAAAAACTTTAAAATAATATTTTCCAGTATTAATTAGCCATAAAAAATTAGCTAACATAAGCTTTAGGGTACATCTTTTGCAAAATATGTCAATAAATAATATTTAAAGCAGGAGAAAAATATTATTTTAGGTTGGTAAAAAAATAATATTTTCACACGCAATAAAAGTATTTATACTTTGTTTATGGGCAAATTTTATTTGATATTTATAAGAATAAAATATAATACGCGTATATTGCATATGAAACATGAAAGTGATACATACATAATATATACGTGTTATATCTATAACACGTATATATTACAACAATGTCTATTGGACTTTTTTGACATGATTAAGAAGCTTTTTTATATCAGGGTTTGAGGCTACCATGTTGATCATACCGCGTAGTATATCTGTATCATTATATAATCTATATATATCTTCTGATGAATTAACAGCATTTTTGACTCGCCAAAGATCATCAAAATCTTGGGGGCGTAATCTGAATGATCTTGTTCTAGCCTCTGGGTTCTTTTTTTGTACTAATCCTGATAAAATTGTTTCTTCTTCAGCCTGTGTTTTTTTTGTAACAAAATCTGTTAACTTGGATTTTGATTCAAAGTTTATTCCTTTTTTACGCATACATTAGTAACTCCGTGACTAGGGATGTAAAATCATGATTACCTTTTGACTGGCTATCATAAACCTGGATAGGCGTGGCATTAATTTGGGCCTGATTTATTGCTTCAGTTTTTCTTATTACCGTACCTAATAAGTGATCTTTTACTGCAGATAATTGGCTATCAATATATCTGTTGGTTTGCGTGTTCTTTTTTTCATAAAGATTTCTCAATACCAAATATTTATAATTTTGGCCTTGCTTTACTTCTTCAATAACACTTAATAAATCACCCATCCCGTCAAGTGCATATTTTCCAAAATTAGTAGGAATTAATATTATATCTGCCGAATATATAGCATTAACAGCTAGTATACCTAAGGTTGGAGGGCAATCTAGTATAATAAAATGATAATTTTCTCTAACCTTATTTAGATGGTTTAAGAGAATTTTTTCTCTATATATTGTTTGTGTCAATTGATCGGGCAATGCTGCAAGCTTTATATTAGAAGTTATAATATCTAGATTATCTACCTCCTTACCTAAGACTATCCCAGGAGCAATGATTGAATTTATATCTAAATTCTTATTAGCAAACGCTTTATTTATACTTTTCTCAACGGATATATCCTCAGCATATATGCAACTAGAGTGAGCTTGAGGGTCAAGGTCAATCAACAAAGTTTTCTTACCTTGCTCAGAAAGGCCATAAGCAAGATTTACTGCAACAGTTGATTTACCCACCCCACCCTTTTGATTTATAATAGCTACAATTTTACAAGTCATATATTTCCTTTAATTCAAAATATCGTGATAATAGGGTTAATACAGGGAACCCATTTAACACATATATAACACGTTTGAACCTCAAACGCAATATGAAAATAACACACACGCGGTATGATTGCAACTTGTAATTAGGCTGAAACAACATTATTTAATACGATATTGTAAAAAAAACTTTGCCCTACCCTGCGTAAAAGGAAAAACTGATAAAAGCTCTGATTTATATTTAGAAGCATATATTTAAGTGTTGTATATTCGCTTTAAAGTTCTTCCATGTAATTCTAAAACCTTTGATTAATTGAACCTATTTTCTTTATGCTGTTTTAAAAGTAGTAAAAAGAAAAAACAGTAGTTTCTAGAATGTGATTTTTAAATAATAAATTTGATTTTATATTTTATCTGCTTAATTATTTATCGTATATAAATATAGTATATATAATCTAAAAATTACCAAAATGATGGGTGATATAAAAGGGAGGAGGTTGTTATATATAAAAGGGCAACAAAAGAGAATCTATGTTATAGATAAATTCAATATACGATAGGTTAAGTAAAATAGTAACACAACCATATAACTGTACAGTGAAAATATTGCCCAAAAAGCACAAAAGTAACACGCATATAATACTATTATAACATCAATATAACACAAACGAAACCAGGGGCAACACACACGCAACACAAACGTGGCATATAAGTGTTTGCAGTTTAGGTCTAGACATCTATTAGTTACTATCTCTTCATTATTGTATGCCAAATCAAAAAATGTGTGCAAATAAAATCGATCTTGCTAACAATACCTAATCTTGCATTGAAGTAAGCTTAAGTAAAAGAGTTATTTTGCACGACTATATTTTAGAGTAACTAAATAATATTTTGTAGGTTCAGTAAAAAACTGAACTTTTAAATCTGAAGTGAATGGTCAATTAGAGTTGATTTGTGGCTTCAAAACGTAAACTCAGGTTTATAGGCTTATTTTAGGTTTGACTATAAGATAGGAAAACTTATTTAATATTTTTAATGATCAAATATAAAATACTTAAAGCTATTATTTGTACGCATTAGAATTTTATGCATGCTTTAAAATGAATTCTTAGCATTATTTATAATAAGGATGTATTAGTTGCAGTGGTTGTTAAATTTATACTGTGAATATTAAGGGCTTGAGATATTTTACAGTAGCTATTTATTTTGTGTTTAGTTCTATTATTTTTTATAAATAAATTATAAAGTAATTCAAGCAAACTAACACGCATGCAACACAAGCGGAGCACAAAGATAACACGAATGCAACATAGATATAATATATCTATGTTGCATGGATAGAGCTGTACATCTCTAATGATCAATGTTTCATCATAATTAATCAAAATATAAATGTGCACATTAAATCATTAGTAGATATAATACCGAATTATCCCCGATTAAAATATGTTTCTGTAAATAAATTCGGCACCGTCAAGTTAAGCAGTAATTATTTTTAAGGGTTGTTTAAAGGTATGGGATTGATTATTATTGTTATGACTTAATAGTGATAATTTTGTGGTATTTGTATGCATATGTATGAACGCCCTAAACGTCATCGTTTTCCTGTTTCTATTATTAGCCATACAGTGTGGCTTTACCACAGGTGCATTCATAGTTTTCGTGATATTAAGGAGCAAATGGCTTATAGGGGCCTAATCTTGAGTCATGAGACAGTAAGAACTTGGTGTAATAAATTTTCTCAGCATTTTAAGGATGTAATTAGGAAGAGAGAGCGTAAGCCAAATGATAAATGGCACTTAGATGAAATGACTATTAGGATTAATGGAGAAAATTATATTTTATGGCGTGCAGTTGATAGTGAGGGATATGAGTTAGACGTACTGCTTCAGAAGCGCAAGAACAAGAAGGCTGCAATTCGTTTTTTAAGCAAATTGCTTGGAAGTTATCTGGAACCAAGAGTTATTATTACTGCTAAGCTAAACAGTTACAAAAAGCCTATTCGTTATATATGTCCTGGGGCTGAACATCGTTGTCATAAGCGGTTAAACAACAGGGTAGAGAATGCTCATCAACCGACACGACGACGAGAGAAAATACTTATTAAGTTTAAATCTCCTAAGGCAGCTCAATGTACTCTATCCCTAATGGATAAAGTTAGAAACCTATTTGCTATTGACGTCGGAAGATATACGAATAAAGCATCAGTACAACGTCAAGCATTTGAGGTTGCTAAAACAATCTGGGATCAAACTGCTCAAAAAATCCTTGCTGCCTAAAATCTAAAACAAAGGTAGAATTACGCACATTATAAGTTAACTTGACGATGCCGTTGCAAATTTTTTGATTTTGCGCTAATTTTATTTTGATATAAATTTTCAGCGGGTAGCTATGTCGATATTCAAAGGGCGTCATTTTACTTATCGGTTACACAAGAGTATTTTAGGTAAAAATAACCCTAGTCTCGTGTGCTACAACTCCTTTAATGCCCATATTTAGAATACAGACTCAATTTATTAAATTTTTAAAGAAATTATAAATGACTTTCCAAGTTTCTATAAAATTCCAAAAAGCCAACATTAGAATACCAAGTAGAATGGTATAGGTTATGGCCGTCTCTTTTAAACTTCGTTTCTTTTTATCTTTATAAGTATAATATCCCATCTCTATTCTCTTGAATGAAGATTATACCAGTTGGTAATATATTTTTTTGCTAAATCCTCATCCTTTATAATAAGTAAGTTTTCAGCATTTCTTGTCTCTGCTGCATTTGTAAAATTATAGCTGCCAGTAATGACTATTTTACTATCGATTACTAATACCTTATTATGAGCTATTCCAGGGACTTTGCAAACACTTAGCGGGATACCAGCATTTATTAAAAGAGGTATTTTTGATCCACGACTAGTTAAACTAGTTCTATCAATTAGAACTTTTACTTTAATTCCTCTTCTATGTGCTTGAATAAGTGCTTCTGTTATATCACCAGAGGTGAAGGAATAGGCTTGGACGAAAACCTCATTATTCGCTGATTCTATTGTATTAATTATATGTTTGATGCACCCCTGGGGTGGGGTAAAGCACACTAAAGGTTTTTCGGTAGGGCAATTATTTGTTTGATAGGGCAGGGTAGTACAAGACCCTATTAGCAATGAGGATAAACCAACTGAAACAGCGTATTTAAGTATATAATTTAATTTTATAAAATTATATTGTTTCATCACTTACTTACCTTTAAATAACTACCAAAAATTATAATATACCACTTTTTCATCTTTACAATGATTTCCTTTATATTACAACACCTATACATAATGTGAATTATTTATAATTTTTTGCTCTAAATGTAAGCTGTTAGATTGTGGGAGCAGTAATTAACTGAAGCTTAGATTTAGTTCTGTTTTAAGATTGTGTTAAATGCCTAACTACTTAAGTGGAAGGTGTGTTACTAGGAATAGTTTTCGTAATGTTTTCTTTACTTACACTTTGGTTTAAGGCAAGAGTAAGGGTATTTGTCAAAACTCCTAATTCCTTACCATGTAGGGCTAGAATGATAAAATTAC
>JAJFBM010000043.1 GCA_020697135.1 Rickettsiaceae bacterium | reverse complement strand
TTACTCTCCTGAGCATCCATCATTGACTTATTAGTAGAAAGCATTTTCTTAATAATAGTTGCAAGTATCTCTTTTGGTAAAGCTAAAAGCATGTCCAGTGAATCTCTTGTAAGTGTCTCATTCACATTATGTATTGGTAGCCACCCATCTAATTTCGTATAATCTTGTGATAAGCTTAAAAGATAATCAGATAATGGATCCTTTACTCCAATTGTTTGACCATTTCCTTCCTTAAGCTTATCTAATATAGATTTCACCTCTTCTTGAGCTTTCTCTACATATTCTACAAATTCATAATATTTATTGCCTGTACTAACTTCTAAATTTTTACAAATCTTTTGCAATTTAGCTTTATAAGCAGCAACATTTATTCCATATTGCTCTTTATGCTTTAAAATAAATGACAATTGACTAAGCCCATCTTTAAGCTTATGCGTACTCCCTTTAATATTTACATCAAGGTTTGCTACTTCATCCAATAAAACATTAAATGGCTCACATACTTCAAGAGATGATTTTGTTTGTTTTATCTGTTCCGTAAAAATCCACTTGTCGAACTTCTTAGAATTCTCATCCATAAATTTAAATGCTTTTAGCAATTCAAGCTTACCCATAGCGGTTAATCCAGGAAAGCCCTCTTCCTTGATAAGCCTATCAAATGTTCGCTTAGCACCATTGTCAGATAGAAACATACATATAATCATGCTTTCAAAGAATTCACTTTTGGTTTTAAGTAATAAATCACTTCCAGCATTTAATAGCTCTTTTACAATATATATACGCTCTCTATCTGCAGCCCAGATTAAAGCTGTACAGCCATGATTATCTGCTTTATTTATTTCAGCTTTATGTGCAATAAGCTCTTTTACAATATCTAAATGCCCATTCCGTGCAGCCAATATTAAAGCTGACTCGCCAAGATTATCTGCTTTATTTACATCAGCTTTATGTGCAATAAGCTCTTTTATAACATCTAAATGCCCAGCCCATGCAGCCCAGATTAAAGCTGTACAGCCAGGTTTATCTGCTTTATTTATTTCAGCTTTATGTGCAATAAGCACTTTTATAACATCTAAATGCCCAGCCCATGCAGCCCCTATTAAAGCTGTCCAGCCACGATTATCTGTCTCATTAACATTAATATCTTCTTGGCTTAAATAATATTTGACCTTAGCTAAATTACCTTCTTTAGCTGAATTAATGAAGTCACTCATTATTATATTCCCCTAATTAATTTATAAAAACAATATATTAACGTATTTTAATAAATTAGTCAAGTAAACCTTAGTATATTAATTTTTGTAAATTTTATAAAAACTATATTTCGCTACAACCTCCCCCTTATTTTTTTGTTTAGAGTAAGCGCCGCTTCAAATCGTCCGTAGCGAGAAATGGCACAAGACATTTCGTGGCGATCCAAGTTGAATCAGCCCTTAGTCATCCCGAACTTGTTTCGGGATCTTATCGTGAGATGCTGAAACAAGTTCATCATGACGATGAAGAGATTTTCTCGATTATCACGCTACCTAAAGGTGGCTTAGCTCGTGACTGTCCAGGGCTTACATCCCCCCTTTTTTCAAGGTAATGATCCTCCCACTTTTTCAGATTATGAATTTGATTGCATATGACTTCATGGGATGTGGTTTATCATTTAATGTAAAACATAATAGAGAAAAAATCGCTACCACTAAGCGTAAAGGGAGAAATATCTATAAAAAATAAATTAAAAAGAGGATTAAAGGTAAAAGTGGTTCGCAGAGGTGTTTTTATAAGTATTTAAGCACTGCTAGTCATTCCTGCCTATGCGAGAATGACTAACAATTACTGATTTTACAATGTTTATTAGCTCTTTCAAAAATAGTAGATACCGCAACCTAATCAATAATAGCCTAAGTCGCGGTACAATAAGTCTCTTACTCTTTGTTCTCTTCTGGAGTATCAGAATTAATTTCAACACCTATCTCTTCAGCTGATTCAATTGCTTCTTCAATAGCATCTTCGACATCTTCTTCGCTTTCTGCTATTACTGCAACTGATACTACTTTCTCACTCGCTTCAGTTTTAAACATGATTACACCGCTTGTACTTCTGCCCGTAATACGAACATTGTGAACTGGGCAACGAATGAGTTTTCCAGTATCGGTCATGAGCATTATTTCGTTATTATCTGTAATAGGCATTGAAGCAACAACATTACCATTACGTTCTGAAGTTATCATATTTATAATACCGCTACCTCCTCTATCAGTAATGCGATATTCATAAGCAGAGCTGCGTTTACCAAAACCGTTTTCAGAGATTGTCAGAATAAATTCTTCATTGCGAGCCATATCTCTAATAAGATTTTCGGCTAAAGTACACTCTGTAACTTCTGGCATTGCTTCATCATCTTTGAGTTTTGCAATCTGCATACGCTTCTCAACAGGTATACGCAAGAAACAATCCCTATCTTCTGTACTATACTCCGCACCACAAAGCACTGTCATAGAAATAACATCATCACCTCCTGCAAGTTTCATACCACGAACACCATCAGATGTTCTGCTTTTGAATACACGAACAGCATCAACCGGGAAGCGCAAACATTTACCATTTCTAGCTGCAAGTAAAATATGATCTTTATCGTTACAAACAGTTACACCAATTAACCTATCATCATCTTCAAGGCGAATAGCAATTTTACCGTTCGACTGAATACGCTTAAAGTCTGAAAGATCGTTACGCCTGATATTACCTTTGCTGGTAGCAAACATAATATGTAAGTTATCCCATTCTTCCTCATTTTCCGGAAGCGGCATTATTTTAGTGATGAATTCCTTATCCTTGAGAGGCAAGAGATTTACAAGCGGTCTTCCTTTAGATTGTGGATTGCCCAGAGGTAACTTATAAAGCTTTAATTTATATACTTGACCAATATTTGAGAAGAACAACATCGGAGTATGAGTATTGCCAACAAATACCTGGGTTGTTATATCTTCATCGCGCATAGAAAGACCAGACCTACCTTTACCACCACGTCTTTGTGAACGATAGGTTGATAATGGTACTCTTTTAATATAACCACCTAACGTCACGGTTACAACCATATCTTCTTTCTGGATTAGATCTTCGATATCTTGACCAAATTCACCTTCAAATACTTCGGTCAATCTTGGTGTGCCAAATTCTGCTTTGATTTTAAGAAGCTCTTCTTTTAAAAGCTCTAATAATCTTGGGCGTGAGCCAAGAATATCAAGATAACCTGTAATTTCTTTAGCAAGGTCTGAAAGATCATTTTCAATCTTTTCTTTTTCCATTCCAGTTAATCTCTGGAGGCGCATATCAAGTATAGCCTTAGCTTGCTCTTCTGTAAAATAACATCTTCCATCTTCAGCAATACTTGCCCTATCATCGACCAGCTTTATCAGCTCAAGCACGCCACTTGCATCCCAAGCTTTCTCTAATAACCTAGTTCTAGCTTCTTGAGGATCGGCAGCAGTTCTAATTAAGGCAATCACTTCATCAATATTAGCAACAGCAATTGAAAGACCTATTAAAATATGCGCTTTATCACGAGCTTTATTAAGCAAGTATACAAGCCTTCTTGTAATGACTTCTTCTCTAAATTTTATGAATACCTCAATGATATCCTTAAGGTTCATTACTCTTGGGCGGCCATTATCAAGCGCTAGCATATTAACACCAAAGCTTGTTTGTAGGGATGTATAAGTATAAAGCTGATTTAATATAACTTCTGCTGCTGCATCTCTTTTAACTTCAACAACAACCCTGATACCTGATTTATCTGATTCATCACGAAGATCTGTTATCCCTTCAACTTTTTTCTCCCTTACAAGCTCAGCAATACGCTCAACTAGCTTTGCTTTATTTACTGCGTAAGGAATTTCTGTAATGATAATAGCTTCCCTTCCATCATTATCTTCAATATGAGCCCTACCTCTCATCATCACTGAGCCTCTGCCTGTCTCAAATGCTGATCTAATACCACTTGTACCGAGAATCATACCTGCTGTTGGGAAATCTGGCCCTTTAACAACTTCCATCATCTCTGCAACAGTCACAAGCGGATTATCAACATACATGCAGCAAGCATCTATCACTTCGCTTAAATTATGCGGAGGAATATTAGTTGCCATACCTACCGCAATACCACCGCCACCATTTACTAGTAAATTTGGAAAAGCTGCTGGTAGCACATTCGGCTCATGCTCTGAACCATCATAATTGGGCTGGAAATTAATTGTATCATTTTCAATGTCTTCAAGTAGTGAATGCGCAGCTTTTGCAAGCCTTGATTCAGTGTAACGCATTGCCGCAGCACCATCACCATCGATCGAGCCAAAGTTACCTTGACCATCGACAAGTGGCAGACGTAGTGAAAAACTTTGAGCCATTCTAACAAGAGAGTCATAAATTGCAGCATCACCATGTGGGTGGTATTTACCCATCACGTCACCGACAATCCTCGCAGATTTTCTATGTGGACGGTTATAATAATAACTAGATTCATACATTGAATACAGAATTCTTCTATGCACTGGCTTTAAGCCATCTCGTGCATCAGGAATAGCCCTACTCACGATTACGCTCATCGCATAATCAAGATAGGATTTCTTCATCTCATCTTCAATACTGATAGGTACAAGTTCTCTTAAATCACCTTCTACTTTTAACACTTTTAAAACCTCTTTCGTTTATACGAATAAACTATAGAAAAAAACAAATTTTTTCAAGGAAATAACTTCTACCATGTAAGGTAATATTTAATAAGTTGTCTTGTAGATATAATTGTAGTAAATTTTACATATATGAACAAATGTTACATTCTAAAGAAATATTTAATTAAATGTTTAAGTTAAATTGCTTAAAGCTAAAAGAAATTATATTCTATAAGCATATATATAGGCCAAAAGCATTTAATGAAACGATTCATTCCTTTAATATTATTACTACTTTCATTAGCAAATTGCTCGGGGGAGCGATGTATTGACCCTGATGATTTTGGTAATCCAACATTTACAGTTTCTGCTAGATATAAAAGTGAAGAGTTAGAAGGCGCAAGAACTGATCAAATAGCACCATGGCGAGAAACTGGTCTTAAAGTTAATGGGAGACCTCTAACAATTGTTGTTAGAAATTGGGACCTTGAAAGAGACAAGAATAGAAGCTACTCTGTTTCCGCGTGGTCATCATGGTTTGGCACAAAAGATAATACCAGCACACTTTCAAACGTTGTCGAAAGACTTTCACATTGTCGTTTTGCAAATAATGAAATGTGCCCCTCAAATGGCAATGATGCTGTGATACTCAATCCTCCTTGTTTATTCAAAAAAGGTGTAGGTTTATACGCTTTAATTGCTGAATCTGGAACTGAACCAAATTCTTCAATTGAGAATAAAACATTTCCACAAGGCATAGCGTTCCATGTAGGAGAGCCTCAAAATGGTTATAGTATGTATAGTACTAATAGTAGTGGAAACTTAGAAACTGTTGGAGGAATAATATTTAATTATGTAGTACCTGACAGCTTACCACAGCAAACTCTAAAGGAACAATATTTCAAATCATCATTATATTTTAAAATTCTTGACCGCGATTATTCAGATAATTCAGGCCAATATAAAATTATCATTAAATCAGGGGTAGATGTTGGACGGGAAGATCCTTTAAGTTTAGTAACAAGATTAGTCAAAGAAAGGCTTTTTGGTTCTGGAGTAGATAATGATGAAGGCATAATCAAAAATCTTTATCAAGGTATTACTGAAAGACAGCCAGCCTATAAGACTGTCGTCAGAGCTTTACTCATGCTCTATATAACGTTTTCTGCATTTGGATTTCTTATTGGATCTATTAAAATTACAAATAATGAGCTGATTACTAGAGTCTTAAAGGTTATAGTAGTTTCAATACTTTTAACTGCAAATTTTAGCTGGAATTTCTTTAATGACTATTTATTCGTATTCTTTATTGCAGGCGTTGAATATATAATTCAAATGATCTCAGATGCAGTAAGCGGGGGTGGGTGGGGACAATTACCATTATTGCAAATAATGATTGCGCCTCAAACATTTAGCAAATTATTATCGTTATTATTTATGTCATTTTATGGATGGATATATATTGCTTTATATTTGTGCTTATTGTACTTTGTATTGCTGATCAGTATTAAGGCTACAATTATATATCTTACGGCGCTAATCGTAATAGGTATATTAATTGTGCTTGGCCCTATTTTTATTACTTTTCTTCTCTTTGATATAACTAAATCCTTGTACGAAAATTGGATAAAGCAGCTAATATCTTATGCTCTCCAACCAATAATTCTTTTTACAGGTATGGGGCTTTTATCTTTACTTATTATGCAAGAAATTTATGCGACATTAGGATTCAAGGTTTGTAAAAAAGAGATTTTTAATTTTGGACCTATCTCGGCTATAATTGCAGGCTATGAGGATGACTTTGGCAATAGTGCAGAGAGCTATTCACTATTCTATTTTTGGTTCCCCGAACCAAGAGACACAGGACAAATAAGCACCAATACATTTGATATACCAGTACCATATGATCATTTTGACTCTCAAGGTAATTTTTGCCAAGCATATGAATGTATTGGAAAAAGGATTCCAGATTTACCTTATCTTGATCCATCAAATCCTAGAGATCAAGAACGAATATCAAATTTTAGATCTGGTAAAATTATAGATTTTAAAAATCTTTTTATCTTTATAATATCTATCTATTTATTGCATAAATTTAACAGTATTACATTGAGTATTTCACGATTCCTTTCTAATAGCTCAGGTAACTTAACTAGTTTAGGTAGCGCTGCTTCTAGCGCATATTCTCCTATCGCTAGTTTCGCAGAGAATACAATTAAAAATCGTGTATTCAGTCCTGCATGGAGAGTAATAAAGAATTCTCCTCTAGGCGCCCCAGCAAGACTAGCAACAAAGATGGCTCAACGTGCAACTACCAAGATATTTGAGAAAATTTATAAAGGTGAGCTTGAATCTGGTCGATTTATGTCCTCACAAGTTCGTGAGTTGGCTGAAAAAAATAGCGGAATTAAGTATGAAAATCTTAATATGAAAGATTACAAAGCTTATAAAAGTAGCTTGAAGGAACTTTTTTCTGAAGCAGGTGTTAAAGGCTTTCCTTCATCTGCTTTAGCAAGAATGGATATAAAGGATTTACAAAAAGAATTAGCTTTAGGAAGATATAACAAAGACTTCAGCGAATTGAATGATGCTCAGAAAAAAGAATTAAAAGCATTATTTGATAAAACGGAAGCTAAGCTAGGAAGGTCACTAAAAGAAATGCAAGCAAGTTTAAAAGATGTCAATACATTCCAAAAGGCTTATATGGATGCTCATATGGAAATGACCAAGAATGGCATTGGATATTTTAGGAAACATTCTAAAGCTTTGAATAAAATCCATCAACTAAGTGATAAATATAAGAAATTCAAAGGTCCAAGCGAGGCCGAAAAATTAGAAAAACGCGTTACAGAAAAAACCTCTAGATTCTATAAACTATATGATGATGCTTTAAATAAATTAACTGCAGGAAAGCTTGGTAACGACTTTAATTATTATGATTATCAAGATAAGCGCATGCTAACTTATGGGGAACAAGTTATAGAAAAAGAAGTTAGTAATAACTTTCAAGAATTATCGAATGAAATAAATAAACGCACCGTGCAAGAAGGCGATGACGTCTTAAGCCCAAATTATCTTGCTAAACTTGAGAATACTTCTAGTAAAGATGCGCAGTATTATAATGACCTTGTAAGAGAAGATATACATGCCAATGTATATCAAGCTTTATCGCGAGGTGGTGAAGATAAGCCTACTTTAATGGGACGTCGTTATATGGCAGAAAGAATGTCCGATGATGAATNATGAGATGAATTCAAGGAATCAATAGATAAAGCATATAATTTACAGGAAGAGTTAGTTAAAAATGATAGCTATTTAAACAACCGTAGCGCTTTTGAACGAAATTATGAAAGTTCAGCAAAAGCTTTAGAAGATTCATTGTCTAAAGTTGAAGACACAAAGCTTGCTAAGCAAATTAAGGAAAAAATTGATAATGGTAGCTTAAGCCATGACGAAACAGCAAAGATGCTTAAAGATGAAAAATATGCATACCTCAAAGCTCAAATAGAAGAGTACCAACATAATAAAGTCGTTATAGAAAAGCTTGATGAACGTGAAGAATTAATAAGAGATGAAGTTGGTAGTTATATTAATGAGATGAATTCATTCCGTCAAAAAGCAAACTTCCAACCATACAAACCTTATACAGGTACAAATAACTTAACTAATAAAAGAAAAAGATAGAATTATCTCTTTCTTACTAAAGATAAGCCATCACGAATGGGGAGTAAACTTAAATCTACTCGTGTGTCATTTTGTAGTTTTTTATTTAAATTTCTTATGGAAAGAGTTTGCTTATCGTTTATCGTAGCATCGGCAACTTTTCCATACCATAAAGTATTATCTATTAGAATTAATCCATTTGTTCGTATTAACGCTAAAGAAGTTTCATAATATTGCTCGTAGTTTTTTTTATCTGCATCTATGAAGATAAAATCAAAACTATTTTTATGTCCTTGCTCAAGTAAATTCTCTAATGTTTCTAGCGCTGGAGCTAAATATAATTTTATTTTATGATCTACCCCTGCTTCTCTCCAATAATGAGACGCTATATCTGTCCATTCTTTACTATTATCGCAAGCATATATTTCTCCATCTTCAGGTGAATTTAGTGCAAATGCAAGTGTGCTATAACCTTTAAATACACCAATCTCTAAGATCTTACGTGCATTAATCAGCTTTAAGAGAAATACCATGAATTGTACTTGCTCAGGAGAGCTTTGGTAATTTTCTTCACCAATTTTAAAAGTTTCCTCTCTAAGCTGGTATAATATGTGATGCTCTCTAACAGAAACTTCTAAGATATAATTATAGAGATTATCATCAAGGATTATTTGTCTTTTATCAACCATTATTCCGAAAATCCGAAAGCTTCAAAAGATCCTTAAAATCACTATGTTTTTCTTCTAATTCATTAAAAGTTCCTACATCTATTATAGTTCCATTTTTCATATAAATTAGCCTATCAGCTGCTTTTAATGTCGATAATCTATGCGCTACAGCAATTATAGTTTTATCGCCCTTTAAAGCATTGATAATCTTTATAATATTATTCTCCGTTTCTAAATCTAAGGCAGAGGTTGCTTCATCAAGAATAATTATTTGAGGATCATGATATAAAGCTCTAGCAATACTAATACGCTGCTTTTGGCCACCTGATAAGTTTTTCCCATTTTCCCCTAGTTGAGTATTAAGCTTATCTGGAAGTAATTCAAAATATTCATATAATTCTGCTTTTTTAAGAGCTTCAATGACTTTAGCGTCATCTATATCTTTGTAAGGCACTCTAAATGCAACATTTTCTCGAACTGTTGCATCCATTATAAAAATATTCTGGTTAACATATCCAATATTGGCTCTGAACCCTCTTATATTCTGTTGATTCAATTTTACTTCATCTAAATATATTTCGCCTGAATCTTGAGGAAGCAAGCCAGTTAAAACATCTATTAAAGTTGTTTTACCAGCCCCTGAATGCCCTATAATACCAATAAATTCGCCTTTATTTATTGTTAAATTTATATTATTTAAAGAAGGAACTTTTTTTCCAGGATATGTAAAAAATATATCTTTAAAGCTTATCCTTTCTTTTATAATAATTTTCATATAATCTTGAGAATATGTTATAGGCACAGAAAACAACTCTTCTTGTAACATTAAATTAACAGAATCTCTTGAAGCACTCATTTGAGATAAGGATGCAAGAGATCTATTAACTATTGGAGCCAATCTAAATGCCACTGCAGCAAGTACTGCAAGGTCTTCGACTTTAGCTCCCTCCATGTCAGGTCGAAATAACAGCAAACAAGCCATAAGAATAATAGTAAATATAAGTAAAATTTCTGTGGTTGAAGTTGGAAGATATCTTAGAAAAATCAAATCTTTATCACTAGCTGAAACCTTTTTATTTACCTTATCATAAACATTTAGAAAATATTCTTCCTTTAAATGCATTTTTGTTTCCTTTATTGCTCCAATACTTTGTTGCAATACATGATAATTTTCTAAACGCAACTTTGAATATTCCTGGCTTATTTTTTTTATATAGTTCTTAAGATAAAAATTTTGTAGCTTAATCAAAATTGCAAGTAATGTTGCTGAAACGAGAGTTGGAACTAAATATTGTTTTAGTAAAAATAATATTATAACACTCCCCACTACTAAATGAGTGATAATTATAATCGCTTGTAATATAAATCCATCTAATACAAAATATACTATATTACTTAACATATTAATTAACTCAGAAGAGTTTTTGGTCAAAAAGAAGGTATATGGCTTTGATAGATAGCCACGCATAAGCTGTTTGCAAATATCATTCTTCCAATCAGTAATAAATTTATACTGTGCATTTTGATAAAATAATGAATATGCATTTTTCAATACAAAAATTACACCTATACTACAAGCAATAAATACGGTGAAATATCTTGTGTCAGAAAAATTTAGTATATTAAAAACTACTCTTAAATATTGATTTTCAATTATTACATTTGGATTATTTATAAGGGCGATTAAAGGAAATATTAGGCTAATCCCTACAAGCTCCATTGCACCGGCAATTAAGGCAAGCAAAGTAAGATATAGTAATTTTGCCCTTCTATTTGTGCCAAATCTACTTAGAAAAGATAAAAAAAGTCGAATCATAATTTTAGGTATATTTTTATTAGAATAGATATATTGAGTATTGTACTAATATTTTTAAAGATTTCCTTACGGAGAACCTACTATATATAATAGTTTTTTTCAACTTTTAAAATAATTAGAGAGAGATTGATTTTGTGTATTAGCCTTTACAGGCTATTATCTCTACTTAGCTTTTTTAGTTTTAGGTTGGAAGGATTTTCGCCTTTGAGACAAGTCTGGTAAAGAGTTTATGAAAGGAGTTTTCATTATCCCATATGGCTTTTTTATTGGGTTAATACCAAATACTTTCTCAGTTGAGCCTAGGTGGTTTGTATTAGCTAATTCACTGTGCCTATCCTCTATAAGCTTTATATAAAATTCCATAAACATCGATCCAACTATACTTTGATTTACTGGGGAAGGTAAGAATATACTTACCTTATTATTTACAGCATTATATCGTGGCATAGTTGGTGTAGTTGTAGAAGGTGGTACATATACACCTCCGCCACCTCCCCCTCCACCGCTAGGAGGCACTGGTACCCCTGTTATGCCACGAGCGATAAATAGTTTTTGTATATCTACTGTAGTAGCATTAAATGTTACATACCCTAAT
>JAJFBM010000013.1 GCA_020697135.1 Rickettsiaceae bacterium | reverse complement strand
TGGATCTTTAGGTTTTATTGGAACTAAGCGATTACCTTTAACAAGTTTATATTGACTTTTATCTTTAGACATTTTGACCTCTTTATTATATTTTTAACTTGAAAAGCTTTTATATTTTTCAACTATTATGCGCAAATTATAAAAGAAGTTTTTATTGATGTCTAGAAAAGATGCAGAAAAATAACTTTTTGGGGATTATAATGATTGGTATTACCTGGATCGCCACGTCGAATGGGGAGGCATTGTTGCGTAGTTATAAAAATGCACCATTTTGTCATACCGCGGCTTGACCGCGGGGTCCACATCAAAACCCATAAGATAATGCTGCGAGGGGATGACCGTGTAGCGCCCTTTTCATTGAAAATGTCCAGTAATATGAAAGTGAAAACTAAGAATTAATATACTTCTTAGCTATTTCAACGTCAGATTTAAGATCTTTGGCATGTTCTTTAAGATATTTTTCGGAGATGGAATGAGCAATTTCAATGAAATTTTTATGGAGGTCGATGAGGGCAAGGCTTTTTCTCTGCTCAATTTTCTTTACAGCTTCTTCATATTTAATATTAAGCTCGTGAGCAAATAAGCCTTTTTTATTTTCGATAGTATTTTTAATATTGGTTCTTGCCTCGTCAAGTAATTGTTGATTTTCCGCATCTTGCGCAGATATTTTCTCACTTATCTCATTTAGCAGTTTCTCAGCATCTCTCCGAAGAGTTTCAGCTTCTACAACTTTTGCTGACAATTCAGCAATTTTTTTATCAATTAAATTAGTTACTGCAGCCTTAATGAATTTGTAGGAGATTGCTACAAATACTATGAATGATATAGCAAGCCAAAATTTCTCATCAAAATGCATAACTAGCCTCGGTAATTTTTTAATTCTTCTTTAGTAGGCGCAAGTCCCGAAACCTTTTGAATTAAAAAGGCACTATATTCAAGTACTACTTCTTCTAATTCCTGCTTATATTTTGTTTTCTGCGCGACAAGCTCTTCTTCAACTTTTTGAGTAAGTAGATTAATTTCTGCGTTAATTTTAGAACTTTGCTCTGCAGTTTGATTATTAAAATGAGATAATTCTCCCTCTAGCATTTCAGAGATTTTAGAGAAAACCTTCTTTCGAGCAGCCTCATATTTTTCTCTATATTCTACGGCTTTGCCTCGAGCTTTGCTTGCTTCATTTAAATCGTGTTCAATTTTATTATCTCTTAAATTAATAAGCGATTCAATTGCAGGGGCGACATAGGTTTTAACAAATATATATAGGCTTACAAAAAATATCGTAAGCCAAAAAATTTGTGAAGGATATGTTGCAAGGTCCAGCTGAGGCATCATAATATTATACTGCAAATAAAATTAACATTGCGATTACAAATGAGAAAAGACCCATAGCTTCGGCAAGACCTGCACCAATAAAGGCAAAACGTTGCAATTGATCAGCAGCCGAAGGATTACGCGCAATTGAATCTAGTAATGACTGGAAAATATTTCCTACACCAATTGCTGACCCAAGCATTCCGAATGCCATTAATCCAACACCGATGAATTTTAAAGAAGTTGCTTCCATGTTTTTTATCTCCTAAAGTTTATGTTATGTTTAGTGTAAGTTTATTGCATCATTCAAATATACACAAGATAATATAGTAAATATATATGCTTGAAGAATAGCAACAAAAATTTCAAATCCAATTAAAACCACCATTAAAGGAAGTGGAATCCATTTCAAATATATCGCCATTGAAACAACAAAGCCAGCAAGTACTTTAAGTAATACGTGCCCTGCAATCATATTAGCAGCAAGTCGAAGCGATAGGCTTACAGGCCTTGCAAGATAGGCAAAAAATTCAATTAATATAATAAGTGGGGCAAGCCAAAGTGGCGTACCTCTTGGAAGAAATAATGATAAAAAGTGAAAACCATGCTTTATAAAGCCAACAAGAGTTATCAGCACAAACATTAATGAAGCAAGGGCAAATGTTACAGAAATATGGCTCGTTACTGTAAAACTATAAGGAAGCATGCCTAGTAAATTACAAAGCAGAATAAACAAAAACATGCTAAATATTAAAGGCACGAACTTTTTACCACCTTCACCAATGCTCCCCTCAACTGAATCTTCTGCAACACCATATAATAATTCAGCTGACGCCTGCAATCTGTTCGGGATAAATGTTCTATTGCGTAAGGCTATGAGAAAAAAAACAACTGAAATTGTGAAAGCAAGTAGCATAAATAAGCTAGAAGTTGTAAAACTTAGATCGAAACCAGCTAGTTGAAAATCAACTAATTTTGCTGTTTCAAATTGATGAAGTGGGTTATGTTGCATTACCTTTATACAAATTACATTATTAATATTTACTAGACATTAGTTTTTTAATGCCTGCCATAAAGCCAAAAATCGTACATAAAATCATGCCAATAGGCTTTGAATTAAATGTTGAATCAAGATACCAACCGACTAAAATTCCAACCATTATGGCTGCACTAATCTCGATTAAGACATTGGTTCCGCGACTAACATTTTTACGCTCTGTCTGGTTTTTAGATTCTTTGATCTCGTTGATTTTTTGTTCCAAGATTTCAAGATCTTTATTTTTTTCTTCATTCATAAACGTATATATTTTTTTATTATTACGAAGAGTAATTGTCAAGCTTTGACTTAAAAATGTTAAAGATATTTATAATAAAAAGCAATTATTATTCGCCTTCCTCCTTTAAAGCTTGCTCAACAACTTTTACAAAATCCTCATACTTATTGGTGTTTTCAAAAGCTCTCCCATTTATAAATATTTCTGGAGTAGCGTTTATTCCAAGCTCACTCGCTTCCTTTACATGCAGGATAACTTTATCCTTCAACTCATGATCCTCTAAACATTTGGTATATTGTTCAGCACCTAATCCCCCTAACCTTCCTATTTGCGTTAGTATCTCTTTAAAATCCTTAGAAAATACCCAGTTATTTTGTTGATCAAATAATACATTGATAAAATTATGATATTGCTCTTTAGGCGCACATCTAACAAGTATAGATGCATGAAATGCTTGTCTGTCGAATGGCAGAAGCCTTGCTATATAAGCCACTCGCCCTTTATCGAGATAATTTTCTTTAAAAGGTTTAAACACTTTATGGTGAAAATCGGCACAATGATGGCAGGTTAATGAAAAATATTCAAATATTTTAACCTTTGCATCAGGATTACCAAGGACAATATCATCTTCCTTAACCTGCAATATTTTACTTTTTGCTTCTTTGATATTTTCAACTAAGGGTGGACTCTTAGAGTCAGGCTGCTTAACATCATTACAGCCAACTAACGATAGAGATAAGAAAAACATTAAATACGTAAAATAATTAGAAATTTTCATGGTTATTAGTATAAATTAAATAATCAAAACTATCTCAATATATAACAACTTCGCTCATTACAGTAAATTTTTTTTTGCTTTAAGCATTATATATATTTTCTTCGTGTGATCGATAAAATGTGATATTACTTATTAGCACACAGTAAAAACCCCCTAAAAGACAGCGTGAAGTAAACAAAATATTTAGGAGCCTTAAGCAAGTTTAATATGCTTTAAAAGCGATATGAGGACGCAATTTCAGGAAACACATCATTTTTTGATAAATTAAAATCAGGTTTTTATATCTATAAAAGCTGAGTTTTAAAAAATCTTACTAAATATATTAAAATTTATTTGATATCGCTAAATTTTTATATTATAAAACTTATATTTGATTAATAAATATTGTCTTTTATAATGATGATTCAGCTTTTAAATGGTAACGTAAAAATTAGCAATTATAAGAGCATTAATTTAACTGTAACCAAAATATTTACAGCTGATATTAATACTATTATACATATTTACCCAGATAATATATTAAGAATAGACAATATTCCATTTGCACAGCTTAATAAAAGTATATTTAACTGCACAAAAATTAATTCATTTGGGAAGGTGACAGGGGAAATAATTAAACTTGATATTAACTGTAACCTAAAATTTTCAGTTGATGCAGATGCTGAAATCTTTCCAGAGGATTACTTCCTTGGAAGCGAAAGAACTATAAAACTTAAAAATAAATTTTATAGTTTCAAAGACCTGCAAGATCTTTTATGGGCAGATAATATTAGAGAATATTTTCTTAGAAGCGAATATAAAATCGAAGAGATTCTTCAAACTGAAAATCATGAAATAGCACTTAAAGAAGACATAATAAGGTTTAAGAACTGTGTTGAGAAGAAATTAATTGACACATCTACCATTGAAATCGAAAGATTAAATTATTTATTAGATCTAATTCAAGACGGCCCTAATGTTCATCAACAACCTAAACTAGATGAAGAGCAAAATGAAAATTATATTATGCATCTTGTAAATAATATATATAAGTTTTTTTTTGATAATGAGATAACCGCACTAATCGGAACAAATCTTACAGATTAGTTATATATTAGTTGCAAAAAAATTTCTGTAGGACTGAATGCTAGACTTTAAGGTAATTTTTACCCTACCGCTTGATAATGTTTTAATTTCGGTAACTTCTTTAGTAATGCGCTTTGCACCCTATATGCTAACTTCTCCATATTATTATGCCTTTAGTAGTATTACTAAAATTTTTATTTATTTTAAAATCCTTGGCTTTAAATATAACTTTTAAAGAAGCGTAATTTTTTTCTTCTCATTCACGAAGAGCTTTCATACGCGATATTTTTAAATGAGCATTATTTTTATTGTTTTCCATATTTTCTTCGCATAAGCACTTTTTTGCGATACTTATCCTTTAAATTACCAGGGGAAAATTAATTAGCAATTGATTTTTGCAGTAAGGCTATCTTCATCTGCATATTAAGCGCTCCAACCTATTTGGCATAGTATTTGCATAATAATGGTTGAACTATAATTATAGGGTTTTATGGAAATAAATAATTACCTAGCAAATCATGATCTTAAGAAGGCAAAAACTGTTGATCTTATGCAAGATTCGGCAGCACAGGTTAATAAAGAAAATAATGATTTCTTAAGAACATACCAATCCTATAATGACAAAATAAACACAAAAGAATACGCATCTAAAGACACTCAATATAAATCTGCCCCCATTAGTCAAAAAAGTAATTTATACTCTACTACTAGTAACGAAAGAACAGTCGAGAAAGCGAAAGCTACTGAAGATAATCAAACCCAAGAGGTAGAGAATGCATCAGAATATAATGAGATCGAAAAAAGCAACGAAGAATCCGAGACAAAAGAAAAGCTTTCTCTTGAGGAAAATAAGGATTATGTTCAAAATTATATTTTTCACCCATTTAACCCATTATCTTGTAATCTAAATACATTTGATATAAATTTAGAAAATACTGAGCAGATAGCATCTCTTGAAGCAATTACACAAGACTTAGATTTAAATAATTCCCAAACTATCAATGGATTTAATCCTGAAAGCTCTCATGAAAAAGAAGCTGATAGGCTTTCTCAAATATCCTTTCAAATAACTCTTGATAAATCATCAGAGCATTTAGATTGGCCTCGTAACGAGATGTTAAGCTCTTTTGAGAAATTTATTACAGATGGTGATGAAGAGGACGTTAAATTTACTGAAGTTGTTGCAATTACTTTTGATTCAGATTTAGATGCGAATTCTAAACAAAACCTTGATAATACTAATGAAGCTTATCTAAATTTACCTATATCAAATCAACAAGATTTTAACAGTAACTTTTCTGAGAAAGACAGCGAAGAAGATCATGAAGCCGTATTTCAAGCAATATCCCTTGAACAAAAATCCTCATCCTCTAATTTTGGTGAGAATATAACCTCCCAAGCTGTTAGCAATGTAAGTCAGGCTTCTTCAAGCAATGATGATTCCTCCAACTTAGAGAAAGAGCTTGAAACAATTGATCTAGAATCTATTGACCAGCTATCGAATAATCAGAGCGAAGATGATGAATTAATTAGCAAAGATGAAAATTCAGAGACTCTAAATGCAAATTTAAGCCCATTTTCTGAGAAATTAATAAAGGATAGTAAACAAGTTGGCTTCCAGAGTAAAGTTGAGGAAGCTCCTACTTTAAAGCCTATTGATCAAGTACGTATAAATATTGAAAAGGCCATTGAGTCTAACAATTCGAAGATTTCTGTAGTGCTACATCCTGAAGCGCTTGGCCAAGTTGATATAGCAATGGAAATTATTGATGGAAAAATTAAAAATATCGAGATTAATGCAGAACGAAGTGATACACTTGAGATGCTTCAACAAGAAGTGAAAGAGTTACAAAAAGCCTTACATGAGGTTACAAAGTCTGAAGAAGCAACTCTTAGTTTTAACCTTAAGCAAGGTAATGGCGAAAATGGTTACGAAGAGAGACAAGCTAAGCAAGATTATTTTGATATAGACCGAAAAGTCGTAAGCAAAATAGTACAAAGCTTTAGCTACTTAAATGGTTATTTGAATACGGCAAGTACGCCAGGCGGTATTAATATTAGAGTCTAAGGTGGTATATGTCGAATACAATTTCTCAACAATTGCAGCAGCAACAGCTTTTGCAACAACAACAAAATGCTGAACAACAGCAAAGCTTGGTAAAAGGCTTAGGCGCTGTCTATGATGGTAAAAAGAATAAGGCTGTTAAAGCATTAGAGCCTGATTTTGCTTCTAACCCTGAGGCGTCTAAAAAACGACTTCAAGATACTCAAGAACATTTTTTAAAAATGTTAATGACGCAATTAAAGCTACAAGATCCAACAGATCCAACAGATGCTAGCGAAATTACACAAATTACATCCCAGTTAACTCTTGTGCAACAATCGATTGAGCAAAATAAAACATTACATCAAATTGCAGAAGCGCTTAAAAACTCAGGGCTTGATAAAGCGCAAAATTATATTGGTCAAGAAGTGCATTATGATGTTGGAGAGAAAGAATTTTACGGTGTTCCTATCGAATATGAGTATAATGTTGAGTATGATGGTGAGTTTAGCGATCCAAAAGAATATCAATTAAGATCTAAAATTATAATTTTAAACGAAAAAAATGAAAAAATTTTCGAATTTGACCGCACATCTAATGTCCTAAAAAATAATCGCTATCTTTGGAATGGCAAGCGCATAGATCCAAAGACTAAAAAAGAAGAATTTGTCCCTCAAGGTAAATATAGAATCCAAGTTGACGCCGAAATAATAGACCTTAAGCTATCGCAAAGCCAAGGTCTTAAAGTAGAAACGACCACGCTAAAAAGCGGTATCGTAAGCGAAATAAGAAATAAAGACGGCAGACCAAAATTATTTGTAAATGGTGATTTAATAGACCCAGATGATGTTATTAGATTAACCGGTGCGGATAAAGGTAAAAATAGTGAATCGAACTTTAATAATGGCTTGAGCTATTTAGGTAAAAATGCTTCCTTAGAAGTAAATAGTTTAAAAGTAAAAAATGATTATGCGGATATCGAATTCCAAAATAATATAGCTGATCATGGTAATGCTATGATCAAAATCAAGGATCCAAAAACTGGAGATCATGTTGCTACAGCATTTATCGATAAAAAGGAAGTAAAACAAGGGAAAAATTATTATAGTTGGCATGCATTAAAAGCTCTAAGAATAGATGAAATCAATGATTATAAGAAATATAAAAACTCTAAAGATAAAGAGCTTCGTGATAAGTATAATTTAACTACCTTACCAAAAGGCGATTATCTTTACGAAGTATATGTAGAGGATTTGAATAGTACAAACGAAACCGATAAATATGTCCGCCAGATAAATAAAGTTGAAGGTATTGTTACCAAGGTCAACAAATTAGATAATAACGTTACTATTGATGGAGTAGAATATCCACTAGATAGAATTACAGAAGTTGAAGATACAAGCAGTGTATCCACAAAAGGAAATAATCATAGCGCAGGAAATATTTATAATGCTGCAAATATCCATGGCAAAACTATTGAATTTAGCAATGACCATTTTGATTACGACCAAAACGAACTTATAAATTTTAAATTTAAGTTAGATACGCCACTAAATAATTCTCAGTATTTTGGCGCAGAAATGCGAATCATCGACCAAAATGATAGGGTTGTTGATATTCTTAAAAAAAATATCGATGAAATTAAATATAATGGTCAACAAACTCCTCCTTTATATCTTGAGCTTAATGAACAATCCAAAAGTTATATTAATGGAGTAATATCTAATAATCATTACGATACTGAGTCTAATTATTACGCACTAAATAACGACCAAAGAAAATTAGTAAGTAATAAAATTAAAGAACTTGCTTATGGGAAAAATTACGAAGAACTAACACCATTTGAGCTTGCTGATAAAGAGGAATATAGAGCGCTTGATAAAGATCAAAAACAGCTAGTAGATAAAAAAATTAAAGAAATATTTTATAAGAAAACATTTGATAAACTTTCTGAAAAGGAACTTGCAACAAAAGTCGAATATGAATCCTTAACGCTAGAACAAAAACAACTAATTGATATAAGAGTTAAAGAAGTTGTTTACAATAAAAAATTCGATGAATTATCTCCAATAGAATTAGCAGACAAAAAAGGATATAGCGACTTAACAACAAGACAGAAAAATGAGATTGCAAATTTTATGAGAGAACATAATTTATTGCCACCTTTTTCCTATAGAAATTTAAATGGCCTTAATGCTGTTGAAGCTAATAAATTAATCTGTGAAGAATTTGGGTCACAGAGCTATATTAATATTCATAATTTAGAAACACAAAAAGAAACGCATCTCGCTAAAAGTAACTATAAAGGATTTTATGAGGGGTTAGATAAAAATTTTAAAGCTAAAGTTAATGACCTTGTTGCAAGCAAATATATAAACGATCCGGAATATAGTAAATTATCTATAGAAAAAAGAAAAGAAACCTTCAATAAATTAAGCACTGAAGAAAAAGCTGCAAAATTCAATGATATAGGCTTACAGAATAAAAATAAAATCTTACAACACTTAAGAGAAAACCATGATTTTCATCTCTCTAAGGAATTGCAACAAACCAATAAATTTATTGAGGAAAATTATAATGATGTGTTTAATAGAATCTCTGAAGATCAAAAAACTCTTGTAACTAATTTTATAAGGAATTTCGGCAATTCATTTGTTAAGGAAAGTTTTCAGGAAACTCTCAATAGTCTTCCTGAGGATAAAATGCTTAAAGCCCGTGATTATGTTACAAAAGACCTAAATTTTAAAGTAACGTACGATCATCTAAATGAAAGTGAGCAGAAAATTATAAACAGGTTTATTAATAAGAATTTCGCAACAGGTCCTCATTATAATAATTTAACATCAGAGCAAAGAACTATAGCTGATGATATTTTAAAAAAATATTACACAAAATATGATCTTTATACGAACCTTTCGCCACATCATAAAGATATTATAGATAGAGAAATAGAAAATAAATATTATAATGGAAAAATTCATTCTGAAGAATTTGATTTACTGACTAAAGAACAAAAATCTCATGATTTAGAGCAACGAATAGGAGAGAATACATTTTCTTGGAATGGCATAAGGAATAAGTTAAATAATGATAAATTCCCTAAAGGCGTTTACAAATACGAGGTGTTTGTAATGGCAGGAAAAGATCTTGCTCATGCTGAAGCTAAAAAAATTAATGTAAATGCTCCTGGCAATGGAAAAGTTAGCGAAGTAAGAATTGATAAAGGTGAGAATATCTATATTGTACAAACGAAAGATGGGCCTAAAGAAGTTAGAGAGAAGCAAATAATCTCTATAAAAGAACCATCACAAGATATTGACCCTGATGCAGATGCTGCGCTTCCTCAAGCTATCAAAAATGAAGTAGCTTCTCTTGTTAATGAAACTTTGACACAAGTTGAGAAGCAATCTACTGAGATGATGATTAAACGTCAACAAGATTACTTAAACGCACAACAAGCACAACTTGCAGCACAAAATGTGCAAACTGATGCTGCTAGTGACGCTTCTGAAGAAGAGGCTTTTTATTATTAAAGGTCTTTTGAGAGCCGTAAGGCTCTTAAGTTTCACAATCTATGTGACTATACAGCTTCTTTTTCAATTTGCTCTTGAACTTCGATACTATATTTAGCCCAAGGTGCTACTTTAAGGCGCTTAACCCCTATAGGCTCACCTGTTTCATAGCAAAACCCATAATCACCAGTTTTAATCCTAGCAAGTGCTTCATCAACCTGCCTTAACATATCTTCCTCGTGATCGTAAAATGCAATATCCTGATGGCGTATCTCTTCATTTATACCTTGATCAACATGATCTGGCTCTCTTCCAGGCATATAAGCGATTTCACTACGAATAGTTTCCTCTTTATCTAAGATTTCTTTTTTTAAATACTCTAGCTTTTGCTCAAAATACTTAAGCATATTAGATGACATATAGTCATCGTCTTTTAAAGGATTATACCCTTCAGGTAATCTATTAGAATCACTGCTTATTGCCATATTTAACCTCTAGTAAATTAGTATGATTCAAGAGAATAATTCCCTCAAACAAAATTATTTAATACTATCTTAGCCTCATAATATGCAGTAATTATAGGATTAATTGCGCACATGATAAAAAAAATGTAAAAATAATAAAATAGTACTTGATTATTTATTAAATATAGTTCAATATGCTGCCCATAAAGGCTGTAGGGAAAATTAAAAGTTTTTTTATTTAAGATTCCTCCCTCTTGGATTAATAACTATTAGCTCTAACCTGCAGCCTTCAGAATTCTTCATTATTTCCCTTAATATTTAAAGGGCGATTAGCTCAGTTGGTAGAGCGCCTCGTTTACACCGAGATGGTCGGCAGTTCGAATCTGTCATCGCCCACCAGAAAAACTCTTCTCTACTTAAATTAATTAGCTACTTCACTTAATTGCTTAATCCATCCTCTCCAGATAAAGCTACTTCTACTAATTCATCTAAAGCAGTTTTTTGTTTAGTAATTGATTCTACTGGCTCAACGCTTTCAATATCTATATCAGACGAATAAGCGCTCTCTTCCTTTCCATTGTTATATTCTATATTTGCATTAAGTAAAAATTTTAACATATAATCACCTTTAGACTTAGCAAGGTCAAAAGGGCTTGTTGTACCACATTTAAAATAAATATTAGCACCTTTCTTTATTAAACATTCAATTACAAGAAAATTATCCTTCTCTATTGCAACCATTAAGGGAGTGCGACCATTATAAAGCTGATTCACATCAGCCCCCATAACGCAACAAGCTTCTACAAAATATAGATTACCGAGCTCAACGGCGTCCATTAAGGGGGCGTCAACAGCATTAGGATCAGCGAGACAAATCTTGGCATTCGTGGAAAAAATAATACTATCCCTTATTTCTTTAGAATATTCTAAAACCCGCTCAGAGGATCCTTCTTGTTTTACCCTCTCAATACAGTCTTTAAGATACTTACACGTATATTTGGCTATTATTCTATATAAGTCATCATGCGAAGTATTTGCAGATTTAATTCCCTTTGATGTATGGTTATTATTAGCTTCAGCCTTCTGACTTTTATTACTGCTCATGATCTCTTTATTAATATTCCTCTTCATATTCATCACCTTTTATCAAATAGACTTCCTTCATAAATCTACTATTATTCAGTATTTATTAATTTTTATAGGGTAAACATTATATAAGGTTATTTGAAAATTTCAAAATAACTTTTCAAGTGAATGAATTATTTTTTTTAGTATGGAAAAAGTAAGGATTTATAATTATAGTCGTTTAAATTAGAATTTTCGCAGGGAACGAGGAGCGCAGCGTAGATATAGCCTACAAAAGCGACGATTAACACAGCACAGACCGAAAGTCTATTACCTTCTTTTCTTGGAGGTTATAGCTTCATTAAATATGCAAACAATCTTTTTGCCAAATCTAAGCGTGAATTTAGGAGCGACTTGCTCAATTATAACATACTTAGCATCAGGGCTAAGCCTATAATTCACCATTGATTCTTTCAATTCCTCATCAACAGTGAAAAAAGCTGGCATTTCCGCATTTTTGTCACGGAATTGCATATAGGTAAATTCCCCATCATCAAATATTTTAATTGGCGCAACGGCAGGATTACCGCTAATTGTATAGTTAAAATTATATTGTTCAGGATGCGATAAATCAGGCCCAGCAATTGTGCTTCCTGCATGTTTTCTCAAATTTTCTTCATCTTCCTCGTCAGGATATAAAAAGCGAAGATTGAAAACCATATTTGGATCTCTGATATCTTCAGCCTCTTCTGCATATAATTCAAAGAAATAAGTTCTTTTATTAGTAATCAATGTCATATTTGTGGTAGCATCTTTCTCAATTGGTTTAATGAAAAGCCTGTACCCCGATGCAACAATTTGCCAAGAAGTGCTATCACCCATTGATATATTTAAAACTTCCTCATCTTTTGCAAATTCAATATTTGCTTGATAGCCGTAATAGCCAGTAAATTTGAAAACATCGTCAGGACTATACACAATCACCTTAATTCTACTATCAACTGCAGTAGGTCGTGGCTCCCTTATAGCAGAGCTTATATGTGCATAGCTTAGCAGTAATATTAGACAAAGTATTCTCATCACTTATTCGCTTTTTGTTCTAAATTATTTTTAACAAGCTTAACTTTATAATCAGTAACGATAAAGCCAAATCTTGTTCCTGGGACTGCTTGAGGGTTTATCTTATCCGATTCAAAACTGATAACCGCTTCCCATTCAGCATCTTCAACTAATTCACCTCTTAAATTTTCCGCTTTTGAACTAAAGGTCACAGTCACCATATTATTATTTGTAAATTTAACTGCTTTAGATAAAATAGTCCTTTTTGCATCTTTTTTAAATTTTAATATCATAGAATTGGGGTTTGCAAGGCTTAATCCATCATAAAATTCTTTAAATAACAACCTTGAAGAATTATTTTTTATATATAATAATTGCTGCTTAATATTATCGTAATTATATTTTTCCCTTTGTTTCACATAGTTTTTTATAAGAAGCGCTGTTATAGATTCAAGCTCTGTTTTTTGTGAATCTGCTTTTATTATTATAGGCGCCTTATCTAACCCCTCATCTAAATATGTTAAATATTCTCTTCGTATTTTTAAAGGGAATAAGTAATAAACATTTAAAGCAAGACCACAACAAATAAATAAAGTAAATATTATAACTATGCCTAGTAATGACCATTCAAAAATTGGAAATAAATATTTTTTATGATACCAGTTTCTAGCATCACGATAGTATTCTCTATTTTTCACATAATCTGTAACTGATTTTCTTATCAGCTCCATATTGAGTCCCAATTTGCTCTTTATGAAATTATTTTATCATAAATGCTTCAGTTCACTGAGCTTTATCGTTGAGAAACGCCAAAGAAATATTAAATAAATGCTAATAGGTGGTTAATAGTACATATTATATTATGCATAATAGGCTTAAGTGAGTAATTATATATGGCTTAACTAGTATTATCATTATTTGAACCTATCATTAATAGCTAGTTATGTAAATTTTGCTTTGCATAATTAATTATTTTTGATTATATCTTTTTTATGGAGAGGTAATTAATTTTAATAGTTGGGAACAAATAGTATGAAGTATTTTATTATCATAATAAGTGTTTTTTTATTGGTTTTATATAATAATTCTTTTTTTCAAAAAACTTCTTATATTGGGAAAATAATTGCTGTAGAAAATATCAACCATTTTAAGGATAAGCTAAAAGAAATTCCAGAGAAAGCTGTTATACTTTTAGACGTAGACGATACGTTAATCACGCCAAAAGCCGCAATATTTAGATATTCAAGCCCCATGAAAGGTTTGATAGATGATATAAAAGCTGATAAGGAAAATATTAATAATTTTGAAGAAATAATTTCAAAATGGAGACTTAGTCGAAAAACAATACTTGTTGAAGATGAGTGGCCAAAAACCATAGAAGATCTAAAAACAAAATATTCTGTTTATGCACTTACAAAAATGGAAGCAGGCACTATAGGATTAATACCATCCATGAAGGAATGGCGTTATGATGAGCTTTCTTCAAAAAATATATTCTTTAATGAAAAATTTAATGACTCATCAGATGCTATAATCCTTGAGAATAAAAATTCTTATGCACAATTTTATAAAGGCTTTTTTATTACAGGAGCATTTAAGAAGGGGCAAGTGATAAATCATATTTATGAAAAAGTCAAACCTGAGTTAATAATACTTTTAGATGACAGGGAAGAACAACTTATTGAAGCACTAACAATTTGTAAGGAAAAAAATATTCCATTCATCGGTTTTTTATATAGCGGAGTTAAAAATATCCAAGGCGAATTTGACCAAGAAGTCGCTGAATTACAAAGAAAGTTATTAATTGAGAAAGCATTGTGGCTAGAAGACGACGAGGCAAAGGAATATATTGCCAATAATAAAACTGACTGAAGCGCAGGGAATCACCCCTGCACTTTTTAATTATTTGATGATTGCTGGATGACCAAATTTTTTCATCGCAATAAAAAGAAAGATAACTTTCTTATATTAAGTTAAATCAACCATATAATTAGGTCTTGCTTCCTCTTCAAAATATTCAGATGAAATATCTGTTAAATCATTAAAATGATCCCAATTAATTTGTGAAAAAATTTCTATATTTTTTTGATTTAAAATGACTGCAGAATCAATACCAACGTTACACGCCCCTACTACATCGTGATTATAATCTTGGGCAAGGAGAAGTATATTTGTTTTATCTTTAATATTGTTGTTAGCCATATGTATTAAAGCTTTATAAAGTATAACTCTATCAGGTTTACCAGTGTCTATAACTTTACCCCCTAAATCCTTATAAATATTCGCAAAATAGCCTGGATAATAAACAACTTTTTCTCCATCATATAATAACTCAGTAGGATCAGCGCATATTGCGACGCACCCATTATCTACACCTTTCTTTAATTCTTCTTTATATGATTCTATAGGCTCATCGCTACGGGCAATTTTAGTTAATAAACAAATCTTTGCTTCATCAATCTTGTTCTTTAAAGAAATCTTAGTTAATATATCTTCTGGAAAATCAAAAAAACTTTTATCGCCAAAATTATAAACTAGAGGATTTTTCCCTATTAATGGATGTTTTACATCACAAAGAATTGCTTTTGCTAAATCGCCTGAAGTTAATATATGCTCAATCCCTATTTCTATTCCTAAAGAATTAATAGTATAGCTTACCATTTCATTAGATTGGATCGTATTACATACAAAGATAAAAACTTTCTCGTTAAATAGTGATTTTACAAAATCTTTGGCTTGCTTATTAACCCCACCCTTATCAAAAAATATTTTAGTATCTAATATAAATGCGTCATATTTAGCAGTTAAATCCTTAAGGGTAGTATTATGCTTCATTTAGTCAACTCTTGGGTTATGTAAAAAAACGCCTATATGGTAAATTATTCAAACTACTATAAAAAATTGAACTAAGTTTTCCTTTAATTTCTTAGTTACATGATGTATAATTGCAGGCAAGTAAAATATGCCTTTAAAGTTTTAAGCACTTATTATTAAATATAACAATTTTAAAATAAAAATAAACGCTTAAATATTAGTTTGGCAAATTTATTATAAACCTTTAAGATTCTAAAGTATAAAAGATACTAATGAGAGCTATTATAAAATGGAAGAAGAAAAACAAGAATATTACGGTGCAGACTCGATAAAAGTTTTAAAAGGCTTAGAAGCAGTACGCAAACGCCCTGGTATGTATATTGGTGATACTGATGATGGTTCAGGACTACACCATATGGTATATGAGGTTTTAGATAATTCGATTGATGAATCTTTAGCAGGTCATTGCACTAAAATCACTGTAGTTCTTAATAAAAATGGCTCAGTTACTGTTACAGATAATGGTCGTGGTATTCCTGTTGATATTCATAAAGAAGAAGGTATATCTGCAGCAGAAGTAATTATGACTCAACTTCATGCTGGTGGTAAATTTGATCAGAATTCTTACAAAGTATCTGGCGGTCTTCATGGCGTTGGTGTATCGGTTGTAAACGCTTTATCAGATTGGCTTGATCTTACCATATGGCGTGATAATAAAGAGCATTTTGTCCGTTTCCAAAGAGGAGAAGTAGTGGCGCCACTTAAAGTAGTGGGTGATGCTCAAGGCAAAAGAGGTACAAGAATTAACTTCTACCCTTCATCTGATACATTTAGCTCAATTGAATTTAATTTAAGCACCCTTGAACATAGATTACGTGAACTTGCTTTCTTGAACTCAGGAGTAAATATTATCTTAATAGATGAACGTGAAGATGAAGCAAAAACCATAGAATTCTGCTATGAAGGTGGTATTGAGGCATATGTTAAATATATTGATCGTAGCAAAGTAGCACTTCATACTCCAGTTACCATTATGACGCATGATGATACAAGCGGGATAAGCGTTGAACTTTCAATGCAATGGAATGATTCTTATCATGAAAATATACTTTGTTTTACCAACAATATAAGACAACGTGATGGTGGTACACATTTAATTGGGTTCAAAGCAGCCTTAACAAGGGTTATGACCTCTTATATCACTGATAATAATTTAAATAAAAAGAAAGTTGCTTTTACTGGTGATGATGCAAGAGAAGGTTTATCATGCGTTCTATCAGTTAAAGTTCCAGATCCAAAATTCTCATCCCAAACTAAAGATAAGCTCGTAAGCTCGGAAGTACGTACTGTGGTTGAGAGTAAAGTGAATGAGAAACTCAAAGAATGGCTTGAAGAAAACCCTTCTATAGCTAGAACAATCATTGAGAAAGTATTAGAAGCAGCTACAGCGCGCGAAGCTGCAAGAAAGGCTCGTGAACTCACAAGAAGAAAATCAGCACTTGAAATATCAAACCTGCCAGGTAAGCTTGCAGATTGCCAAGAAAAAGACCCAGGCAAATCTGAAATATTTATAGTAGAGGGAGATTCTGCGGGTGGTACTGCAAAGCAAGGTAGAGATAGAAAATTCCAAGCAATCCTTCCTCTTAGAGGTAAAATATTAAACGTGGAACGTGCAAGATTTGATAGAATGCTTGATTCTGAGCAAGTAGGTACATTAATTACTGCACTCGGTACTGGTATAGGCAAAGAAGATTTCAATCTTGATAAGTTAAGATACCATAAAATCGTTATTATGACTGACGCCGACGTTGATGGCTCACATATACGTACCCTACTCCTTACCTTTTTCTACCGTCATATGCCAAGCGTAATTGAGAAGGGTTGCTTATATATAGCTCAACCACCACTTTACAAGGTTAAGCGTGGCTCAAATGAGACTTATCTTAAAGACCATAAATCTTTGCAGCAATATTTGATCAAAGCATCTATGTCTGACTCTACATACAAAACTTCATCAGATGAAATTAAAGGTGAAGCTTTAGAGCAGTTGATTGAATATATTGGAAAATTTAAATCAAGCATAGATTATGCGGCTCGTAAGTTTAACCCACTTATACTTGAGAGTTTTGCTATATCTAATGGACTTTCACCTGAAAGCTTTGCAAGCAGTTCAGCTAAAGTAATTGAAAATAGTTTAAGGAAAATGAATCATTATTCAAACGATCCTGACAAAACTGCATGGCAAGCTAATTTTAATAGTGAAGCGAAATTTATTGAATTCCATAGGTTAGTACGAGGAATAAAAGAATCACATATTATTCAGCAAGATATGATATCTTCTCCTGAATTTGTACAAGTTGCAAAAAATGTAACACCTTTAAATGGGTTTTTTGCTGAATTGAATAATTTAACCATTAAGCAGAAAGTTACACAAATAAATCTTCCTTCTGAGCTTTTAAACGAAGTTATTGAAGAAGGCAAAAGAGGTTTAGCTATCCAGCGCTTCAAAGGTCTTGGTGAAATGAATGCTGAGCAGTTATGGGAAACAACGCTAGATCCTAAGAAGAGAACTTTATTACAAATTAGAGTTGCTGATATTGATGGTGCCGAAGAAGTATTCTCAACATTAATGGGAAGCGTTGTTGAACCAAGGCGTGACTTTATCCAAGAAAACGCACTAAATGTGGCGAATTTGGACGTTTAACTTGTTATTATGATTGAAGGCATCGGTGTTGATAGCGTACAGATTCCAAGGATAGAACAAAAGCTCAGCAAATGGGGACTCTCGTTTGCTGAGAGAATTTTAGGTCCGCAAGAATTGGATCTTTTTTTAAAGTTATCTTCTAAAAGAGCCACTAATTTTCTAGCTAAAAGATTTGCTGCCAAAGAAGCAATAACGAAAGCTTTAGGATGTGGCATTGGTAGGCCATATCGTTTCACAGATATTCAAATTTTAAATTCTCCTTCAGGCCAACCTTACGTTGTAATTAATGAGCAATATGACACAGCTCTTAAGAAAATTCACGTTTCCCTAACGGATGACCCACCTAATGCTATTGCTTTTGCAATAGTTTGTGCATAATATACCAATAAAAATGAAGGAAAAACATTAAAGATTTATCGCTAGAATCGATATCAGCAATTTATGGCTAATTATGTTCTGTTAAATTTAGTTTCAAGCTTTTTTTCTTAAAATCCTGAAACGAGTTCAGGATGACCTTCAAATTTAGCTCTATATTGCTCAGGAGCTTAAACTCATTGCGATGATTAAGTAGCAATTAAACATATATAAAATCGGAATTAGAGAATGAAATTATTAGAAATTAGAAGATTAAAAGGTAGCCTTGGAATAATACATTTTGTTGGCATTGGTGGCATAGGCATGAGTGGTATTGCTGAAATCTTGCACTTAATGGGCTATATGGTTCAAGGTTCTGATCTCTCTGATAATTATAATACTAAAAGACTCAAAGAATATGGAGTAAAAATATTTAATAGTCATATAGCTGAGAATGTAAATAATGTTGAATATGTTGTTACATCAACAGCTATCAAAGCCGATAATCCTGAAGTTATTGAAGCAAAAAAATTAGGTATCCCTGTAATTAAACGCTCAGAAATGCTTGCTGAACTTATGCGCCTTAAAACTTGTATCGCAGTATCAGGAACGCATGGAAAAACCACCACTACTACGTTAGTTTCAACGATGTTTGAAGCAGCAGGTCTAAATCCAACCGTTATTAATGGCGGTATAATAAATAATAGGTCAACAAATGCTTATATTGGACAAGGAGATTTTTTAGTTGCTGAAGCTGATGAATCAGATGCAACATTTATCCAAATACCTTCAACTGTTGCCGTAATAACTAATATTGATCCAGAACATCTAGATTTTTATGGTAACTTTGAAAATGTCAAAGCCGCCTTTAAAAGTTTTATTACAAACCTGCCATTCTATGGTTTTGCTGTTGCTTGCCTTGATCATCCTGAAGTAAAAATTCTTGTATCTTCTATTACTAATAGAAAAGTAATTACATATGGACTTGATTCAGAAGAAGCAAATATTTATGGCTTTAATGTTAGGACTGATACATCAGGTTCTGTTTTTGATGTTAGTGTAAATCTACCTCATGCTAAGAAATCATATGAAATAAAAGATATTAGGCTTCCGACGCCTGGTATACATAACGTTTTAAATTCACTTGCTGCTATTGCTATTGCAGCAGAAATGGAATTCCCAAATGAAGTAATTCAAAATGGCTTTGCTTCTTTCAGTGGAGTGAAAAGAAGGTTTACTCATATAGCTGATCTCTCTGGCGTTACAATCATAGATGATTACGCTCACCATCCTGCTGAAATAAATGCTACGCTTAAAACCGCTCGCCTACTTGCAAGCGCTCGGGGAAAAAAAGTAATTGCTGTTTTCCAACCTCATAGATATTCAAGAGTTGAATCTTTATTCGAAGATTTCCAAAAATGCTTTCATGATGCAGATATAGTTTATATAGCCGATATTTATGCTGCAGGAGAACAACCAATTGGGGACTTATCAAACAAAAAGTTAGTGGATTCTATTAAAGCAAATCACACACATAAAGATACTAGAGTTTTAAACTCTCCTGACGATTTACCATCTATATTAAATGAAGTAGCTACTTCGGGCGATATAATGATTTTTATGGGCGCCGGGACTATCACTCAGTGGGCAAATCAATTACCTGAGAAATGCTTCAAAATAGAAACTCCGACAATTAGTAATATTATTACTCAAGCAACAAAGCCTCTATAAGTTAGCAAGGTAATAAATGTCACAAATATTTGTAAAAGAGCTTCCGAATATTGAGGGAGAATATAGATTTAACGCAGATCTTACAAAAACTAATTGGTTTAATGTAGGAGGTCCTGCCGATATTTTATTACGCCCTAAAGATACAGCAGATTTAGCTAATTTTCTTGTTAATAAACCATTTAATCTTCCTATAACGACGCTAGGCGTAGGCTCAAATATTATAATTAGAGATGGTGGAATTGAAGGCGTGGTCATTAAGCTTGGCAGAGGCTTTAATTACACCGAAATTATTGAGCCGGGAAAAATCAAAGTAGGCGCTGCAGTTTTAAATTTTAATTTTGTACAATTTTGCCTAACAAACTCCATCACAGGTTTTGAATTTATGGTCGGAATTCCCGGTACTATTGGCGGTGGAATTGCTATGAACGCTGGAGCGTACGGTGCAGAATTCAAAGATTTCATTGATTATATAATAGCTATTGATGAATCCGGAAATATACATAAAATTAGTAACCGAGATATAGGGTTCGTCTATAGAGGAAATACTTTGCCTGAAGGTATGGTTTTCGTTGAAGCTGTATTTAATTTTGAATTAGGCAAAAAACAAGAGATCAAAGATAAAATTGATTTTATTATTGAAACAAGAAATGCTAGCCAACCAGTTAGAGAAAAAACTGGCGGCAGCACATTTGCTAATCCGACAGGATATAAGGCTTGGCAATTAATCGATGAAGCTGGATGTAGAGGAGAAAGAATAAATGATGCACAAATCTCCGATTTACATTGCAACTTCATGATTAATCTAGGTAATGCTACAGCAAAAGATTTAGAAAATTTAGGCGAGCATGTAAGAAAAAAAGTATTTGTAAAAAGTGGTGTTCAACTTGAATGGGAAATTAAAAGGATAGGAAGATATGCATGATTTTGTAACAACGTTTAAAGATCAATCCGTTGTTAAAGAGCAAAGCTTAACCGGTAAAAAACATGTAGTCATATTAGAAGGCGGTATGAGTGCTGAGCGAGCTGTCTCATTATCTTCAGGAAGAGGCGTAACTGAAGCTTTAATTGAGAATGGTTACAAAGTAACTTCTGTAGATTTTGGCGCTGATATTGCTGAAGTTTTAATGCGCCTTAAGCCTGATATTGTTTATAATTGTCTACATGGAACATATGGGGAAGATGGTTGCATTCCAGGGTTACTTAATATTATGCGCATTCCTTATACACATTCAGGAGTTTGTTCATCTGCTATAGGATTTAATAAAGAAAGAAGCCGTGATTTTTTCTTAAGCCAAGATATTAAATGCGCTAAGGGTAAAATTGTTGATAAGTTAGATAATTTAAAAGAGGACCCTATGCCTCGCCCTTATGTTATTAAACCTTTAGATCAAGGATCTAGTATTGGTATTGAAATTATTTTTGAAAAAGATAATTTTAGCTTTGCCGATTATAGCTTCCCATATGGACCTAAAATATTGGTTGAGAAATATGTTAAAGGCCGCGAAATGCAAGTTGCAGTATTAAACGGTAAAGCGCTTGGAGTGCTTGAAATAAAACCTTTATTCAAAAGGTTTTATGATTACGAGACTAAATATACTGACGGTATGGCTGAACATATAATGCCAGCGCAAATCCCTGCACATATTTACCAAAAACTTATGGATATTTCTGAAAAAATGTTTAATAATATGGGTTGCAAAGGTATTGCAAGGGCTGAATTTCTGTATTGCGAAGAAGATGATGAGTGTTATGCGCTTGAATTAAATACCCATCCAGGGATGACTCCTTTATCAATTTGCCCAGAAATTGCTGCCTATAGGGGTATAAATTTTAATGATTTGGTAGAGGAAGTTCTCAAATCTGCAAGTTATGAGTAGTAAAAAAAATTCTAAAAAATTATCTGGCTCAAAAAGACAGCTCAAAATACTTATTGCTAAAATAAGATTTTGGGTTGTTATTATTTTCTGCTTAAGCTTTATAATCCTTGCTGCATTTGGTAAGGTTCAAGAAGGATGGAATAGCCTTAAAAACTCGCTTTATAATTACAGTGCTTCACACGGATATAAATTTAATAATTTAGTCATTTCTTCAATAAAAAATGTTCCTAAAACTGCCATTGTAACAGCGGCACAGGCCAAAGCTGGTACACCTCTTTTTGCTATAAACTTAGATTCTATAAAAGAAAAAGTAAAAAAAATTGAATGGGTAAAAGCTGTAATCGTTGAGCGCCGCTTTCCAGATACTATTTATATAGGAATTCTTGAGAGAAAACCTATTGCAATTTGGCAAACAAATTATAAAATGAACTTAATTGATGATGAAGGCTTTGTAATCCCTGTTGATAGTATTAGCAGTTTTAGCCATCTTTTATTGGTTGTTGGAAGCGACGCTCCAATATATACAAAAAAATTAATTGATGATCTAAATGCCAACCCCAAACTTGCTAAGGAAGTTTTGTCTGCAACACGCTATGGTGAACGTCGCTGGAACCTTATGCTAAAAGAAAATATCACCGTTAAAATGCCTGAAACTGATTTTAAAAGAGCATGGAACTATCTAAATAAGCTTTATAATCAAGATAAATTATTTGGCCAAAATTATAAAACACTCGATCTCCGGGATCATCAGAAGTATTATGTTGAGAAATATTAAATTCTCTACTATTCAATAAAGATTATCTAACAAACAGTAAATACACATATTTATTGTATTCATGTAGAAACAATATTTGCAGTACAAAAAAACTAAAACCCTAAAAATATATGCAGCTTTTATTAACTCATATTAAGATTTTACTTTACAAATTCATAATTAATATTATTGTAGCTAAAGCTAATTAATTAATAGTGATTTATGAAAAACAGTGAAAATATACAATCTACCTCTATTGCAGAGTTAGTTGAAGTGATGAAATCTAATACTAAATATATTAACACTGAGTTTGGTAGAATATCCTATAATGATGAGGGGGAAGGTCATCCAGTAGTGTTTATCCATGCAAATTCTTCCGCCAAAGAATTTTTTGTAAAACAATATTCAGCTTTTAGTGCTTCTTATAAATTTATAGCTGTAGATCTACCTGGACATGGAAAAAGTGACAATCCGAACAACCCTAAGGAAACTTATTCTTTTCAAGGTTATGCTAAGGTTATAAGTAATATATTACAAGAGTTAAATATTTCTAATTCGAATAAAGCTATTATTTGTGGCTGGTCTTTGGGTGGTCATGTAGCGATGGATGTTTTAGACCAAAGTCCAGAGCTTATAGCTGGGTTATTAATTACTGGCTCTCCTCCAATCGAGTTAACACCTGAAGGTTTTCAGCAAGGGTTCAAACCATTTGAAGGTGTAGAATTAATGAGTCAAGAGATTAATTTTTCTTCTGAACAAGCAACAAGATTCTTTGAAATGGCTGGCATTAACACTAAAGGAACACCTTATTTAGTAGAAGCTGGCGTAAGATGCGATGGTCAGGCACGGAGCTTGATGATTAAATCTGCTTTAAGTGGCGTTGGTGTTAACGAAAAGGATTTAGTTAAAAACTCTTCTACTCCTATCAAATTTGTTGGCGGACAAAATGATGAAGGGATTAATTATGAATATATAGCTAAATTAGTAGAATCATCTAACAATCAAAACCTTTCAATCGAAATGATCCAAAATTGTGGGCATGCTTGCCATTGGCAAGCACCAGAAGAGTTTAATGAAATCTTATTATCTTTCTGCAATAGTATATTTGAAACAAATAGCTGACAATTACTAACAAGGAGTAAGGCTATAACAACTTTACTCCTTAAAACTTAATTATACTTCGTTGATGTCTTTTATAATCTCTTCAACCACCTTCTTAGCATCACCAAAAAGCATCATAGTATTATTACGGAAGAACAGTTCATTGTCGACACCAGCATAACCAGCAGACATTGAGCGCTTAATGAAGAACACCGTTTTTGCGCTTTCAACATCAAGTATTGGCATACCATAAATTGGGCTTGCTTGATCGGTTTTTGCAGCTGGATTCGTTACGTCATTTGCTCCAATTACCAGCACAACATCAGTTTGAGCAAAATCTCTATTAATTTCCTCAAGCTCAAGCACAATATCATAATTAATACTTGCCTCAGCAAGGAGAACGTTCATGTGACCAGGCATTCTTCCGGCGACTGGATGAATTGCAAATCGTACATTTACCCCTTTTTCTTCAAGCATACTTACAAGCTCCTTGATAGCATGCTGAGCTTGCGATACAGCCATTCCATAACCTGGTACAATTATTACTGACTCAGCATTAGATAAAAAGTAAGCTGCATCAACAGGGCTACTAATATTTACATGCCTTTCCTCAGCATCCCGCGACTGAGCGACCACATTTGATGCAGTGAAAGCACCAAATACCACTTTAAATATTGACCTATTCATTGCTTTACACATGATGTAGCTAAGTATTGCCCCACTTGCCCCAACAAGCGCACCGGTAATAATGAGCAAGCTATTTTTAAGCGTAAAACCAATACCAGCAGCAGCCCAGCCAGAATATGAATTTAACATCGAAACTATTACAGGCATATCAGCTCCACCAACTGGCATAATCACGAGAACACCAAGCACTAAGGATATAATCACAGCAAGCGTGAAGATAAATACATCTTCGGTATATACGAAATAGCCAAGCAGTAGAATCATACTTAAAGCAAGTAATATGTTGATTAGAGGAAGTAATTTAAATTTAAGAGGCTCACTACGAATTAAACCTTGAAGCTTACCAAATGCTACAATAGAACCACTAAACGTAATTGCACCAATTGAACTACCAAGCGCCATTTCAAGCAAGCTTGCTTTTGGTAAATTACCTGTTATTCCAATACCATAACTCTCAGGAGAAAGAAGGGCGCTATAAGAGATAAATACTGCAGCAAGACCAACAAGGGAATGGAATCCCGCAACAAGCTGCGGCATTGAAGTCATTTGTATGCGAAGCGCCATAAACACCCCGATAACTCCACCAATTCCTATTGCGCAAAGAGTTAAAAATTTCTGTGAAAAATTTGGTGAATAGAATGTTGCGATTATTGCAATGAACATGCCGATCATGCCAAGTAAATTACCACGACGCGCTGATTGAGGAGATGCAAGACCCTTTAGAGAGAGTATAAAGCAAATCGATGAGACTAGATATAAAAGTGCAATTATATTTGACATAATATAGTTATTTTTTATTCTCTTTAATTAAATTTTAAAATATAAGCTTCAAGCTATAAAGACGAAATTACAAGGATTTCTTTAACTGGAATGCTTTGCCCATTTACATAATTTCGCAATGACACCCCCATTTTTTTCGACGCCTATTCGCTTTTTCCTATATTTAAAAGAACGAATCAAAATTGGGAAGCGCTAGGCGAAGTCATAAATTTTAGGCCGAAATGTACTGAAATGTACATGAGGTTTTAAATTTATAAGTTCAACAACGCCAATTCGCAATTTTCATTAGTTCTATTTCTTCTTAAACATACCAAGCATCCGCTCAGTCACCACAAATCCACCAAATATATTCACAGCAGCAAGCGCGCAAGCTATAAAACCAAATACTCCAGCAACTGAGAAATCAGCTGGGCTTAGAGCAATCATTGCACCAACAATTATTATGCCTGAAATAGCGTTAGTTACTGCCATAAGCGGAGTATGTAGCGCAGGAGTAACTTTCCATACAACATAATAACCAACAAATGAGGCAAGGATAAAAATAGTCAGTAGCGATATTGATGGATCAATTGCATTACTTGTACATGCTGTCTCAAGTGGAATTTGGGCTATTTGCTCAGCAAGTTCGTTTGTAGCTTTCGCAAGCTCACTAGCTTTTTTACTAATTATTGGTAGCTTATCCATAGTCATATTTTTGCCTTAGTTTTTATTAAATAGCACTTTGCCATTATGAGTAATAAGAATTGCTTTTGCTATATCATCATCAATATTAAGCTCTTTCTTTTTACCATTATCAAAAAGGTACATAATTAGGTTATAAAGATTTTTTGCATATAATCTTGAAGAGTCGTAAGCAATCCGTGATGGTAGATTTCCATAACCAATCAGCTTTATATTCTTATATTCAACAACCTTGTCAAGCTCAGTACCCTCGCAATTTCCCCCACTACTTGCCGCAAGATCAACTATAACAGATCCTGGCTTCATCGCTGCAATCATTGATTTAGTAATTAGTTGTGGCGCAGACTTACCTGGAATTTGCGCTGTAGTAATTACAATATCATGAATCTTTAACTGTTCAGCTAGAAGTATCTGTTGTTTAACTTTATAATCGTCACTAACTTCTTTCGCGTATCCACCCTTCGTTTCAAAATTCTCAGTTGTATCAACAGATAAAAACTTACCACCCACACTTTCAACCTGTTCTTTAGCAGCTTGTCTCGCATCTAGCGCAGATACTACCGCCCCCATCCTTTTAGCAGTTGCTATAGCTTGAAGACCTGCAACACCTGCACCAAGCACAAGAACCTTCGCAGGTTGGACGGTGCCTGCTGCTGTCATAAACATTGGAAGCGCCTTTTTAAGCTCATTACAAGCTTCAATTACAGCACGATACCCGGCAAGATTTGCTTGTGAGGATAGTACATCCATCGATTGAGCTTTAGTAGTTCTTGGAACAAGCTCCATACTAAGGGCTGATAATTCTTTATGTTTATATAAATCTAATAATTTACTATTTGAATATGGGTTTAATATGCCTATTACTAAAGCATTTTTCTTTGCAAACTCTGTCTCATTAACCTTCTCTTTGAGAGGTGTAGGCCTAACTTTTAGAATTATATCTGCATCACTTAGAATCTCTAGCGGCACTTTAGAAACTTTTACGCCAACTGCTGCATAATCACTATCTGTAAAGCCAGCCTCAACACCAGCACCAGCTTCAACCCAAACTTCAAAATTATTTTTAATATATTGCTTAGCGACATCTGGAGTTAATGCTACTCTAGATTCCTCTGGTTCACGTTCTTTAATAACTGCAATTTTCATATAATTAGCTTATATTTTATATAGTTTTTCACTCTAGAGTAGGAGAAGGAGAAACCATATGCAAGAGTTTTTAAAAAAAACTCTTTCTTTTTATGTTTTGTGTATATTATTATCAAACAAATTAAATAAATAATTTGAAAACTATGAAATATATTAATAAAATTGCTTTTACAATATTCACTATAATTACCTTATACACTCAAACAAGCCTTGCACTAACAAATAAAACAGCAATAATTAAAGAGGCTAAGTCATATCTTGCAGCAATGAAGTCTATTGCAGCAGATTTTACACAGACTGATCCGAATGGAGCGAAACATCATGGAAAATTATTATTATCAAAGCCACATGATTTCCGCTGCAACTATTATCCACCCTACCCTTTACTTATTACAAGTAGTAAAAATTTTATCACACTTTACGATTATGAGATGAGCCAAATTAGCCGTATTCCGGCTAAGGAAAATCTTCTCACCTATCTGCTTGCAGGGGACGAAAACCTAGATAAATATTTTAAAATCCTGGATGCGAACGAGCAAAATGGTAAATTATTACTTATAGTTGAGACAAAAGATGATGATCGCAGAGCGCATGTAGAGTTTGATAAGGCAAAACGCACTTTGAGTAAAATTGAACTTGTTGATCTAAATGGAAATATCACTTCGATTAAATTTTCCAATTATGTTAATGTTAATGCATTTAACCCTGATCTCTTCATCATAAAAAATCCTGATATGTTCGGCCCTCCAGCTAGACTTACAAAGGAACAGATTGAGAAGAAATATCGATAGAAGGTTATTTAAGGTTTTAAATTAAATTAACTAAACCTTGACAAGTATTGCTATATACTTTATATGATATTATTTATAAAATTAAATAAATATCAAGGATTGTTAATTTATGAGAAACGAAGTAAAGCTGCAATATAAGAATATATCAGATCAAGATTTATTAATTTTTTTGTGTACAGAAATTATACCTACAATGAAAGAAAGCCAGGAACTTATTAAAGATATTAACAATACGTTATCAGACCTTAGAGCCCAACCTACTCAACAATTTAGTTTGAATAGCTTTGTTTATCGAAGTTATCTTCGTCCGTTATCTAAGACTGAAAAAATATATCTACGTGAAAAAGAGATTTTTAATACAAACATTGATCATTTTAAAACAGCTTTAAAAAAGGACGTTAAAGCGGTTGAAGATTTATTTCCAATTATTAAAGCTATTATCCATAATAATGATTTTGGATCAGAAATAAATCAAGAATTTAAAGATCTATTTAACACTGCATATACAGCAGAGAAAGATTTTAAAAACAAACCTTGGAATATATATTTTTTAGAACATCTTCAAGTATGTAAATATCCTCTTACTGAAATAAATAAAGGAAATGTGCTTTCAGCTATTCCTGCAGAGATAGTGTCCCACATCGGAAATTTCCTTGAACCTAGTGATTTCGGGCATATTTATAAAGGAAATACTAACAGAATATCAGATGGTTTAATACAACAAACAGAAGATCATCTTAAGCTTTCTTTACCTAATGAGGTAATTACAAATATAGTTACATTCCCTGAGCCTAACGATCCAGATATGGATTTATAAAGTATAATTAGGAAATTTTAGACTACCCTTTACAGAGTAGTCTAAATATTTTATTGAGTAATTACTTAATCTTAAAAGTCTTATTTACTTCCTTATAAATTTCCCCAGCAAAAACATCGGCTGCTGTTACATGGTTATTATTAGGCTTATGGCTTTTTCTATCAATATCCTTGTCGCTATAATTATATAATTTTGCTTGACCTGAGTCTAAGACGCTTCTGACATGCGCTTCATGCATTTTATTCATTGCATCGTTACTAACAATAATAACTTCGTCTGCAGATAAATTATCAACAGCTTCACTAATCATAGAAGTAGACTCCCCAGGAACAAATACTTCGGCATGTTTTTCAAGCGCAAAACCAAGACCTGCTTTATAAAGAGATGGCTCACCATGTTTAAAATCATAAATAAAAAGCCTATCACTTGGTACGTTCTGCGTAATTATTTCTTGGAACTTATTAGTCACATGATCTAACTTAGTTCTATGAGCTTCTTTATCAATTTTACCATTATCATCATGTAATCCAGTTCTAGGACCGTTAAAAACAAGCACTGATAGGTTTTTATGATTAGCAAATGTACTAATTACATTAGCAAGTTTCATTGCTTCACTATTATGATAGTATTGCATTTTTCCATTTTCATCAGGAGCATCACCACCAAGTATTATTACAACAAAATCACCTTTAACATTTTTAAAATGATCTTTATATTTAGCATATTCTGCTTTGAGCTCATCCTGGGTTACATTATGAGGAACACCAACAACTGGGACTATCTTAGTACCTTTTAAACTATTAGATTTATCTAGAATATTAAATTTAGCATTAACAACATGCTTTGGAAGAGCCCAAAGTTTTACCGTACCAAGAATTTTCTCGTAATCTTTTACTGCCATATGGCTACTATATGTTGCTAGTGTGTTTTTAGGGTCTATCGATCCTTTTAAAGAATCATATAACTTAATCCCAGGCTCACCAGATGCAACTATAATTTTATATTTAGGATTGTCTTTAAGATATGATCTAATTTCTTCAAGTTGAGTGTCGTTAAACTCGACTACATCTATGTTACCACCAAATTTTTTATTTAATGACTCTTTAATCCCTTTTACTTGGCTTTGATCTCCTATTTTCCCCTCATTATAAATAGATATAACTTCAAGCGGGGCAGCAGTTGCCATTAAGGGAATTAAGGCGATTAAACCTATTAATATCTTACTAAACATTTATTATCTCCATAAAAATTAAACTTTAAGCTACTAATCTTTTATATAATACTTAATCGTTACTATTCAAGCCTATTTTTTCAACTTTAGATAATAAATTTAAATTTGAAGATTTTTTATTTCGCCGTGGTCACACCACTAGTTTGAAAGATAAGAAGAAGTATCGCGCTTACAGACAGTCGCTTAAGCTTACGACAATTATGCTACTTAAGAAAATGTAATAAGTAACTTCGCTCTACTTTCATTGTATTTTGGCAGGATAAATTGGACTTTATAGTCTTTAAAATTTTCGTCCAAGGTAGATTTTATAAACTCCAATGAAAGTTCTTTAGAATCATATTTATCATAATCAATATCAAAGCGCCCAGGTACTTTAATATCATCAATTAAAATCACAGTATTTTTATTATAAATTTTACTGATAATTTTTAGCTCATCAAGTATTGGCCAATATTCCTGCCAATGCGCATCAAGGTAAAATAAAACATTTTTTTTCTGTAACTTTTCAACTAAACTAGCAAGTATTTCAGGCGAACTACCTAAGTAAAATCTAATATTACGATAATCTTTTAAATTTTCTTTTGCACGATTTAAATTTTTTTCAACTATTTCAATTGTGTGAACCTTATCAAAAGTTGTAGCAAGTAATGCTGCAGTACTACCTATAAAAGTACCGGTCTCAACAGCAGTATTTAATTCATATTTCTTTTTGAAATAATTTATTAGTACAGCAATCTCAGGAGCGCCGTTAAAAGCTTTCATTCCATAAATAAGGTCAGTATTGTTTCTGCTGAGTCCTGCATGTACTTCGCTGAAATCATATTTATCAATATGCACCATTTTGGGCGTATAAATAATAGATACAAAATAAACTATAAATAATAATGCGACTAAAAAGTAAACAGATTTTCTAAAACGTCTCATTTTGGTAATAATCCTAAATTCTAATTTCTAGAGTTTATACTGCTTCACTTTTTAAAGCGTTAACATTGTAAATATAGGCAAATTTTATACAAGAAAAATGTACCTATGTAGTAAATACACCTCGGATTTGCTTATTATAATCGTTCTAAGGAGCAAAAGTTAGTTGCCAGAGTTACCCCCTCCCCCCTTTTTTTTATTTACCTAAAGGCAAGAAAGAGTATGATAATATCAGTTTTTTTATTGCGACTAAGTATTAAATTGACAAAGTAAATCGACAATCTCTTGCTTGAAGAGTCTCCAGTAGTTTAGCTTTTGACAAGGCGCCGTGCAGATATATAAACGTAAGCGTAATAGACCTACGTGCGGATTATAGATGAGCCGTAACATAGTATAAAGCTAAAATACGAGGAGTATCAACAATAGCGTTTCATTAGACCGTGAAGTATATCACGAACCATTGGCGCTCCTGCACTTGAGCCGCTACCACCATGGTCAATAACTACAGCACAAGCAAATCTAGGATTATCGAATGGACCGTAGCCTATACAAAGTGCATGGTTCCTTTGCGTCCAATGAACTGATTCAGCACTTAAATTATGATTATCATCCCGCTTTGACATAACTTGGGCAGTTCCAGTCTTTGCTGCAATTCTGTATTTTTCATCATATACTCTGCTACCATAAGCTGTACCACCTGGTGAATTACTAACCATAAACATACCTTGCCTTATAATATTTAGATGCTGTTCTGAAATATTAAGCTGCCTTTTAAGTTGTGGAATCTCAGAGGCTATAAAGTTTGGCTTATAGATTTTGCCACCATTTGCTATTGCTGCCGCCATACAAGCAAGTTGTAGTGGTGTTACAAGCGTATAGCCTTGGCCAATTGAAGTATTTACGGTATCACCTATTTGCCAGCCTTGACGAAGCCTATTAATTTTCCATTCTTTATCAGGAATAAAGCCACTAATTTCTCCCGCTAAATTAATACCTGTTTTTTCGCCAAAGCCAAATCTTTTGGCCATAGCAATTATTGCTTCAGCCCCTATTATCTTACTTACTGCATACATATATGAGTTACATGAATGCTTAATCGCACCATACATATCAAGAGTACCATGTCCCGGTTTATACCAACATCTAAATTTTCTGGTGCCTACTGTCATATGACCTGTACAAGTTACTTGATGTTCCGGGCTTACTCCAGCTTCCAAAGCAGCAAGCAGTACTATTAATTTAAAAATTGAACCTGGGGGGTAGTTATTATTAATTGTTCTATTGATTAGCGGTTTGTAGCTATCTTGTAATAGCTCTTGCCAATAATCGCTAGACACCCCCCCTACAAATTTATTTGGATCAAAGCCAGGGGATGAAATAAATTGCATGATATTTCCATTGTGAATATCAAGCGCAATTGCTGCTCCGCCAACATATTTTGAGAATTTTTGGTAAATATCACTTTGCAATTCTACGTCTATCGTAAGATTTAGTTCTTTACCTGGAACGCTTTTGGTTTCTGCAAGCTCCCTTATGAATAGGCCATGAGCATTTACTTCCATTTGCTTATAGCCAAAGTGCCCTCTAAGACTCTCATCATAATATTTTTCAAGACCTGCTTTACCTATATCAAACTCACCTACATTTTGGTAAAATTTATCTTTTTTCTCTTGCTCATTAACGCTGCCTATATAGCCAACTAAATGCGAGGTTGCATAATCATACGGATAAAAACGAAGTTTGTTAACTTCTACATATATACCTGGAAGATAAGGAAGATTTTCTTCAATTAACGCAACTTCTTGCCAGCTTGCACGTTCAAACAAAACTATAGGGACTTTTACCCCTGTTCTCTGAATTTTATGATATATCTTTTGCCTTTGAGCATCCGATAAGGGCAGTATAGCCTGCAAGAAATCTAAAGATTCTTTATATTTAGGATTTTCTCTCCTATCAAGGACTATCCTAAAATTCTCATTGCTAATTGCTATTAATTTACCATTTCTATCGATTAAATTTCCTCTTGCAGGATATAAAGCAATTAAACTAACTCGGTTTTTCTCTGATAAGGTTTTATACTCATTTGAACGCAGAGCCTGCATATAATACATACGGCCTGCTAGAAGCGTCAGTAAGCCAACTTTACCGGAAGTTAACAAAAATGCTCGGCGAGTAAAGAGCTGGTTCCTTTCAATATCGTCATTAATCATTTTGTTATTTCCTATGGCTTTATCGTCAATATATCTACCATGAATTACTTACTTTATAATTTTTTCAATCTGTTGCAATGAATAATGTATAATTGGATATATAAAAATTGTTGATATGCCTTGAATTAACACTAGTTTTAAATCAAAGAAGTGGGAATAATACCAAGAAAAAATTATATATTTTAAGCCTAAATATAATATACACGCTAAAGAGAAGCCTAAAAATACTATTTTAAATTCCTTTCTGTTAAATATTTGCCTTTGATTTCTCAGAAGAAAACTAATAATGATTACTGGAATAACTGATATGCCTACAGCTAAACCATAAACTAAGTCTAAAATTATACCGTAGGTAAATAATAACCATAAAGGCAAAATAGATGGTTTATATATAGAGAAGTAAAAGATTATTACTATTTCTATCGCCGGAAATATAGAACTTAACTCCCCTAATCTGAAACTAGCTAGTGGTATAATACTTATAATTATAAGTAAACTATAAAAAAGTGAATAAACTACAAATTCACGAAATTTCAGCTTAAATATATTCATTATAAATCCTTGCTTATTTTAACACGTTGGTGAACATGTACGTTAAAAATTAGGCCAAAACCTATTAACATTGACCCCATCATTGTACCACCATAAGACATAAAAGGCAGAGGAATTCCAACAGCAGGTAGCAGCCCCATTACCATTCCAATATTAATAAAGACGTGAAAGAAAAAAAGCGATGTGATACCAACTACAACTAACCTACCAAAGGTTGATTTGCATCCTAGCGCAATTGATAAGCTTAAATAAGTAATAAAAAAATATAATAATAATAAAATAAAGCTTCCAACAAAACCCATCTCTTCAGCAAGTGTTGAAAAGATAAAATCTGTCTGATGTTCAGGTAAAAATTCTAATTGACTCTGAGTGCCATTAAATAAACCCTTGCCAAAAAAGCCTCCTGAGCCAATAGCAATTTTAGACTGTATAATATTATAACCAGCACCTAACCTATCGCTCTCAGGCTCTAAAAACATTAATATTCTTTTTTTCTGATAGTCATAAAGAAAATTCCAAATAATTGGCATCGACACGCCAGCTGTTATTATTACTACTACAAATTTCCAAAGCCTAATACCTGCTATAAAAAATATAATGCCAGAAACAGTTAAAGTTATTAACCCTGTACCAAGATCTGGTTGTTTAACAATAAGCCCAACCGGGATTAACACAGCAATGACAGCTGGTATAACATATTTAATTTGCCCTATTTCTTTTAAAGATAGGGCGTGAAAATATCTTGCAAGCATTAAAATAATTGCAATTTTTGCTGGCTCAGAAGGTTGAATTTTAATAAAGCCTAGGCTAAACCACCGTTTAGCGCCCATAGCAGTATGACCAAGTAGATGCACAAGCACTAACATTACTACCACCCAAAGGTAGAATATATATGAGTAATTAAAAATTTTCCTTATATCAATTACCGCAATAAAAAACATTATAGGCAGAAATATTAGGAAGAAGATTATTTGCTTATAAGCCCAAGGGTAAAAACTAGACCCCCCTGCAGAATAAAGAATTAAAAACCCATAAAGACATGTAATTGTTATTAGTAAAACCAAACTGTATGGTATGTGCTTCAATTTAGCTTTTATAGAGTTTATTGAATTAAGATCTCCACTCATTTGAGCTCTCCAGCTGATTTCCCTAAAAATTTTATTTTGTTATAAATTAATTTATATTTAGGAAAAATAATAGTAACCACAGTACCTTCATTTACCTTACTACTCACTTGCAATTCAGCATCATGAGCCTCAATTAATTTCTTAACGATAGGTAGCCCTAACCCATATGACTGAATAAAGCTAAAATTCTTCTTTCTCACAGTTCCATATTTGGTAAAAGCTATCTTAATTTCTTCTCCTGACATTCCAATACCTTGGTCTGTAATCGAAATATACATTTTTTCGTTTACAATTTTAGCAGAGATAGTAATAGTTGTATAGTCTTTGGAGTATTTTATAGAGTTACTTAATATATTATTTATTGCTTGGAGTATCCTTCTTCCATCACATATGAGTTTTGGTATGTTAGAATTTATTTCTGTTATGATGTCTATTTTACGATCATTAAACCTTGTTTTATTAGTAACAATCGCTTTTTCAATGAT
>JAJFBM010000012.1 GCA_020697135.1 Rickettsiaceae bacterium | reverse complement strand
TAACTGGCATATTGATTTAATTGCTGATGAACTTGAGACTGTAGAAAATGGTGATATTAAACGGCTAATGATAAATATGCCGCCACGTGCCTTGAAGTCTGTTTGTGTAAGTGTTGCCTGGCCTGCATGGTTGCTTGGCCATAACCCATCACTACGCATTATAGTTGCAAGCTATTCGCAAGTTTTAAGCATTAAACATTCGCTTGATTGTCGAGCTATTATGGAATCAAGTTGGTATAAGGAGATGTTTCCTGAGACAAGACTTAGTGAGGTACATAATACAAAGAGCAAGTTTTTAACTACGCAATTTGGCTTTAGATTTGCAGTATCGGTCGGTGGCTCAATCACTGGTGAAGGTGGCGATTATTTGATCATTGATGATCCGCATAATCCAACGCATATTCACTCGAGGAGGCAGCGTGAGAAGGTTAAAGCTTGGTATGAGCAGACTTTTGCTACTCGCTTGAATGATAAGAAAAAAGGTGCCATAATCCTTGTAATGCAGCGTCTACATGAAGGTGATCTTGCAGGGCATCTATTAGCCAGCTCAAAACGTTGGCAGCATTTAAAGCTTCCAGCAATTGCCCAAGAAGAACAAATATTTGAGGTTAATGGCAAGGCTTATATTTACAGGCCTGGCGAGGTTTTGCATAGTGCGCGCGAAGAGGCTGAGGAGCTCGATTATATTCAGGAAGAATTAGGAAGTCATAATTTTGCTGCTCAATATTTGCAAGAGCCGGTAAGCAATGCATCAAGCCTGATTAAAGCAGAAGATATTACGTTTTATACTCAATTAGAGGAGTTTGACTTTATAGTGCAAAGTTGGGATACGGCTATTAAAGTTGCATCGAGTAACGATTATACGGTATGCACGACATGGGGTGTAAAGGAAAATAGATATTTTTTAATTGATATGTTGCGCTCTAAGTTTGAATATAGTGAGCTAAAGCGGACTATAATTGAGCAAGCAGCAAAATACCGTACTAATATGGTGATTATTGAGGATAAAGCTAGTGGTCAGTCGATTATTCAGGATCTGGCGATTGAGACGAATATTCATATTAAGAAATATAGGCCGGTGAAGGATAAAATCACCCGTTTTGCTGCAACGATTCCTTATTTTGAATCCGGGCGGATATTGATACCGGAAAATGCGCCGTGGCTTAATGTGTTTATGCAGGAAATAATGGCTTTCCCGAATAGTCAGCATGATGATATTGTCGACTCACTTAGCCAATTTATTGACGTTATAAAAAGCTACAGACACATGCTGCCAAGAATAAGAAGTTTTTAATTATCACGAAAAAAACGGGGGGGGGTATGGTGAGACGTAAAAAAAGGGGGGCGGCACCCGCCGTCATTGCGAGCGAAAGCGTAAGCTGAAGCGCGGCAATCCAGCTAAATAGATCTTTATTTTCCTGGATTACCACAAAATGTCTAACGACATTATTCGTGATGACAAAGATCCTTTAAAAAATAGGGGGCTGCAGTGAGACATAAAAAATAGGGGACAAGCGTGAGAGTGACATTACATAGCTTTTGAGGCCCGGTGATGGTGGTGTATAGGTTCAGGCAAGTTAATGAAGGGTAAAGTATCATTGCATTCTCAAACCATCATCTCAACTTATCAATTGACGTTACTATTAAGTTATATTAATAATATGGGGGTGAAAATAATTGTAGGCTAATATAGTGCAAGAACAAGAAACAAGACAAGAACGCTACAAAAGAATTTTTATAGAGAGAGAAAGAGAGTTAGAACAAAAACAAGTAAAGACTCTTTCTGACCAACATAGATTAAAAGAAATTCAAATAATACGTAGTTTAGAACATATTACTGGGATGCAGAATTTCATACAGAACATTAATTATTTATTTCAAAATAATAGGTTTGATGATTTCGGAAGCGCACTCCATATGGCTATTATCAACAATGATTATGAAGTAGTCAAATTATTATTGGATAATGGTATTGATGCAAACCATACTTTTTTTGGATTATATTTAACTATATTGCAGCTAGCATGTAATTCAAGTGATTTTAATATAGTTAAATTATTGCTTGACCGAGGTGCTTATATAAATAGCTTTAACCCAAACCGTGGGTCGACACCGCTTTCAGTAGCTATCAGTAGGAAAAACGGCCATGAAATAGTAAAATTTTTACTTCAAAATGGCGCAACTTTGGATGTTGGCAGCCTTAATATAAAGGATGATGTTAATTTAGTTGCTTACTTAAAAGAACAAAATAATATACCGTTAGGCCAAGAAATTGATTTTGGTCAGATAGCTTTACATCCAAAACTATATGACAAATACACTCCTGCATTAATTCAAGCTTTAGGAATTTATTATAATGATGGTACCGAAGATTCTAACGTTGAAACTGTTAAAATACTTATATCTTATGGAGAAAATGTAAATGATATAGATCATGAGGGTAAAACTGTCTTAGATTATGCGGTAGAGAAAGGTAAACGTGCAGTTACAATTGTATTGTTAGAAAATGGCGCTGATATATTAAATTTGCTAAGTAGTCCTGAAGAAAGGTTGCATTTCAATGGAATTAAAGAAACTCTCTTAAGCCTGGCAGATATTTTAAAGAAGTCTAAGTCAAAACCAGGTACTGTTACACTTAGTGGTAATCGAGCTCCAACTCAATTAAATGATAAAGAGCTTATTATAAGCGCTTTAAAAGGGCAGTTAATTATAAGTAAGGATATAATTAATATAAATAATGCTATTAATTTCATCAAGGAAGTTAGTCCAGAAACCGATATTGCAGAATTGCTTGTTAAAGTTAAGGATATAAAACTATCTCAAATAGAACAAAAAATCACTAAGATTATTAAGAAAGGCATTCCGGAGGAGTACAATTCAGTAAAGGGTTATTTTGATAATATAAAAATTGATTTAGAAGAAGAAAGTTTACTTAATCCAGAAACAATGGATTTTATAGAAAGTGTTAATAAAGACTTAAACGATATTACTCTTAATTCAAACAGTTTGATAAATATTGTGCTAAGAGAGTTATTTGATTCAGTGCTTAATGGCAAAACGAGCGTTGAACACTTAGCATCTCAAATTGAGAAGAGTAATATGAAACACGCAGTTTGTGATTCTCTAACTAAAGGCAATTTAATCTTAACTCAGAAGCAAATTAAAGTAAAAATTGCCCTCGAAAAATTTTGGAAAGAAGAGGGAGAATTAGACAACTCTAATGGTGCTGAGCAAACAGATAATATAATCGCTCAAGAAGATGAGGCGGATATTATAGAAACAAGCTCGATTTTAACTGGTGATGATTTAAATATATTTGAAGCTAAAGAATAGTCTAATATAATCCCCGCTTATGCGGGGATTATAAATGAGTAGTATGCTTGTACTTACTTCCTTTTTCTCAAGAACGCTGGGACGTCATATACATCTCCGCTCACTGATTCAAGTTCTTTTTCCTTTTTAGGAGCAGGTTGCTCTTCTTCCTTAGGAGAAGTGCCCCATACAGTGCTTGCAAACCTACTTAAGAAAGATTGTTTAGTTTTTTGAGTTTCAGCTGTTGCAGATTTTGCAGCTTGATTTTGCTGATGGTGAGGAGCAACTTCAACTTCTATTTCTTCAATAAACTCTTCTGTTTCAGAAATAGCTAAATCATATTCATCAAATTTACTTAGCTGCTCTTCTGCTTCTTGATTTGCCATTACTATTTCTTCAAGCTCTTGAGCGACTGCATCTTCAAGCGCGCTAATATCAACAGTTAAAGTATCTTGCTCTTGAGCTTTTGGCTTAGCATCAGAATCAATACCAGTTGCAACAACAGACACTCTAATAATCCCTTCAAGATCTGGGTTGAAAGTTGAACCAAATATAATATTTGCATCTGTTTCTCCAACTTCATCGCGAATACGGTTTGCAGCAGCGTCAACTTCGAATAACGTCATATCCATACCACCAGTGATATTGATGAGCACGCCTTTTGCGCCTTTCATTGAGCTATTATCAAGTAATGGGTTTGAGATTGCAGCTTCAGCAGCACGAATTGATCTTTCTTCGCCAGATGCTTCACCTGTGCCCATCATAGCTTTGCCCATCTCACGCATTACTGCGCTAATATCGGCAAAATCAAGGTTGATAAGCCCTGGCATAATCATAAGATCAGTTACGCCACGAACACCAGCATGCAGCACATCGTCAGCCATTTTGAAAGCATCAGCAAAGGTAGTGCGCTCATTAGCAATTCTAAATAAATTTTGATTTGGAATTACTATCAATGTATCAAGGTAGTTTTGCAATTCTTTTAAACCATGTTCAGCTGTCTTCATACGATGAGCACCTTCAAAATGGAAAGGTTTCGTAACAACACCAACTGTAAGAATTCCCATATCTTTTGCAAGCTTTGCAACAACAGGAGCCGCACCTGTTCCGGTGCCACCGCCCATACCAGCAGTAATAAACACCATATTACTATTTGTTAAATATTCTTTGATTTCATCAAGAGATTCTTCTGCAGCAGCTTTGCCAACATCAGGTGAAGCGCCAGCACCAAGCCCTTTGGTTGTTGCAGCACCAAGCTGGATTTTACGATCGCAAATAGAGTGATCAAGTGCTTGTGCGTCAGTATTTGCAACTACGAAATTAGCACCTTGCAGGTTCGCAGCAATCATGTTATTAACAGCATTCCCACCAGCGCCACCAACGCCAATTACAGTAATTGTAGGTTTAAGTAAAACTTTATCAGGCATTTTTAAGTTTATGCTCATGTTATATCCATTGATCTTTTTATAGATTGTTAAATTTGCAACATTTTTTGCTTAATAGCTTATGTTCTCAAATAGCTTTGGAAGCAAGCTAAAAGCCTAAATATAATATTATACTATTATCAGATTTTAAGCATAAAACAAAAGAAAAACAGCTTTAAATTATATTTTTATGCAAAAACCTCTTTTTGGTTGCAGAACTGGCAACTTATTTCAATAAAGCCCTTCTCTTTAATAAGAGAATCTTTTTCTTCCTCTGGCAGAGAACTAACAATATTTTGCATGCGCTCTCTTGAGCAACGGCATTTATGTTCGATTTTTATCGGCTCAAAGGCCCAAACACCTTCTTCATGGAAAAGCCGATGCAGCAGATCCTCCGGAGAGACATCAAGAAGAGTCATTTCTTCATCAGAAATTGTCTCAACATACATTGCAAGCCTAGACCAATCATCCTCTTCAATTTTTCGTTCACGTGTATCAGGAAGTTTTTGAATAAGCAAACCATTAGCAAGCCACTTTACTTTTTGATTAATCTTCTGCTCAGCAACCACTACCTTTACAGCAGTTATAATTTGTTGTGAAGACTCCATATATTCAATGATAGAATGAGATAAGGATTCTCCTTTTATTTCAACTACACCTTGATATCTTTCAAAATTTTCACCAAGATCTAAAGTAATCACAAGATATCCTTCCTCGACGAGTTCTTTGAAACTAGTTTTGTCCGTAATAATTGCATCTAAGTCAAAGTTACCATAACCTCTAATAGAACCACCAAATACATAATCTGCAACTAAAAGCTTAATTAAACCTTTATTTGCTTTCAGTTCAGCGGTAACGATACCTTGAGATTTTAAATTAGAACCAAGGAGAGATACAAATACGAGTAATTCACTAAGTATGCGAGAAACAGCATCAGGGTATTCATGTTTAGATATTATCTCAGTGACACTATTGCTCAAATTAATAAGACGACCATTTACGCTAACTTTGTCAAGCATAAAGGGAAGGGCATAATCTCCTTTTAGATTTAGTTGATTTACTGAATTGTCGTTAGCATATTTATTAAATTGCATAAAATACCAAATTTCATTTTTAAATGATCCAATTTAATTTATCGGACTCAGGTTTGCGCATGTATTATTTATACACTTACACACCCTCATCCTCAAATTAAATGTCTAATTTAATCTGAAATCTGGTATTAGGTACTGTGTACAAATTATTACTAGTTAGGTCTTTACTCGCCCTTAACCCTCTCAATATCAGCGCCACAAGCCTGGAGTTTTTGTTCTAAATCTTCATATCCTCTATCTAGGTGATAGACCCTATTAACAATTGTCTCGCCCTCAGCAACAAGCCCCGCAAGGACGAGCGCAACAGAAGCACGCAAATCAGTTGCCATAACAGGCGCGCCTTTTAGGGTCTGAACTCCTCTAACAATAGCATTATTACCATGTGTGGTGATATTTGCTCCAAGTCTGTTAAGCTCAAGCACATGCATGAAGCGGTTCTCAAATATATTTTCTGAGATAACAGATGTCCCATCTGCTATAGTCATAAGCGCCATAAATTGCGCTTGTAGGTCAGTTGCAAAGCCAGGAAAAGGTTCAGTAGAAATATCTATCGATTTTATAGGGCCATTTGCTTTAACAAAAACAGAATTTCCATCATGCTGACATATAACCCCTGCTTTCTGCATAGCAAGAGCGAGACTTTCAACAATTTCGTAATTTATATTCTTAAGTTTAAGCTCGCCACCAGAAATTGCTGCAGCTATCATGTAAGTCCCACCTTCAATCCTATCTGCCATGACTGCATGGGTTGTGCCATTTAATTTTTTAACACCAGTAACTTCTATTACGCTGGTACCAATTCCCTTAATATTCGCTCCCATTTTGACTAAACAGTTGCAAAGGTCTACTATCTCAGGTTCCCTTGCGCAGTTCGTAAAATGTGACGAGCCTTCAGCAAGGGTTGCAGCCATAATTGCAGTAATTGTCGCACCAACTGAAACTTTGCTAAAACTAAAATTGACTCCTTTTAGGCGACCTTTAACTCTAGCATAAATATAACCTTCTTCTAGTTCAATCTCAGCGCACATAGCTTTAAGTACGTCAAGATGTAAATCAATTTGACGAACACCAATAGCACAGCCTCCGGGTAGAGAAACCTTCCCTTGACCAAAACGAGCAAGCAGTGGACCGAGAACCCAAATTGATGCACGCATTTTCCTAACTATATCATATGGTGCTTCAAAATTAGAGATATTACCGGCATTTGCATGCACGACTTTATTAGTTTTTAAAGGGCTTATTTTAGATTCTTGATATTGCTTCCCGGCAATTTTTATATCTACTCCAAGATGACTTAATAGATCAAGCATAGTGGCAATATCAGTTAAGGCAGGCACATTGGTCAGTATTAATTCCTCTTTAGTGAGAAGGGAAGCAGTAAGTAAAGGAAGTGCTGCATTCTTTGCACCACTTATCTCTATTTCGCCCACTAATTTTTTCCCGCCTCTTATAATAATTTTATCCATTATATATGCCTGCTCTTTAGATCTTGCTTTCTTGGTGAGCATATTATCAATCTGGGAATAGTTTGTCATCTTAAAAAACAATTAAAAAGTCTAAATCTAAGATTCTCCTATAAGTTTCAAACCTCCCTTGATGGGGAATTTTTTGCTTTTTTAAATGGGTTTAAATATTGGAGTAAATGTATGAACTTTTGTGATAAGGGATAAGGAATCAGTGTATAATCCCGAACATAATCTTGCTCAGTAATATTTTTATAAGTAGTTATCAATGTAGGTATAACTTCCTGAAAATATATATTATGTAGATTACCCATAAAATATTTAGTAGGTAAATGTCCCCATTTTATAACTTGCTGAGGAACACGCGCGAGTGCTTCAATACATGCAATCGCTTCTTCCTCATCTCTATCATCGCGTTTATAAACATCCGCCTGAGGAGAGAGGTTAAAGAGCATATCAGCGGTCAAGGCCTTAAGCATTAAACCTAGATATTGATCACGATCAAACTTTATGATAAATGGCAGATTTAGTCTGCGTGCTGCCTTTATTATCTTTCTTCTATAATAAGAACATAAAAATAGATAGTGAAAATATCTTATTCCAGTTACTTTATTTTTGCGATAAAATTTTATAGTTTCTTCGTATTTAATTAAATTATATATGCCAAATTTTTCAAGGAGAGATAAAAAATTTTTTGAAGCTTTAATGTCCTCTCTTCTTGCCTGCTTGACCTTAGGTTTAGCGCGTCTACCCATTATATCTGCTGAATGGCGATCTATATGATGCAAGAATGGATCACGGATCATATCGGCATAATGGCCAAGTTCTTGGGCAGCAATTATTTGCAGCCTTGCTATAGCAGGCCAGCCATCTCCATATGTTGGATGCTCGTTATTTGTATCGCCAAAAGGATTACCACCGCAGGCAACAAATATAGAAGCGCTTCTACCATCACTGCTTTGCATTCCGCTATTTTGTCCAGCTACTTGCCACGTCCTTACATCCATTACATCGCCGATCATATGCGAGTAGGCGATAAATACTTCAACTTTCTCAAGTAATATCCAGCGGATAACGATTGGGTGTGCTGACTGGACCAAAAGACGTGCAAGCTTTAACTCAAGCTCATGGGAAATGGGTAAGATTTTATGAAACTCTTTTTTTAGCTTATCTATTTCAAATCGTATTTTCTTATCAATTGTTTTATTATCTGCGCCTGCGCTATATAAATTCCTAAAGAAATTGTAAGTAATATCTTGAAGCTTTTCATCATTTAACTCTTTATAAGTAAATGCTCTATTTAAATTTTTTGCAGGGTAGCTAAAGCGCACGAAGTTACGTTTATCATCTGTATCAATACGCAATAAACCAGAATCGGCTAGCTGATTTGCTAGAAGTTCATACTCTTTTTCAATCCCATATTGTTCATATATAGGAATTTTGTCGATGATATGATACAGGTTGGTCAAACTAATTCCTTGTCTTTAAACGTCAAAAGCTAATGACTCTATTTTAACGCCTAAAAGTAAAGATAGTCTTAAAGTTATATATTTATTATATTCTAAAAATAATAATTTAACTGTTACAGGGGATTGGCGCCACTTATTTACATTAAACGCTTTAGGGAAAACTGGATGCTCAACAATTAAGAGCTCAGGATTTAACGCTTTAATTAGCATTGTAGCTCTTGGCATGTGGTAATTTGCCGTAACAAGCCTAATAGATTTGAGTTGATGTTTTTTTACCCAATCACTGACCTCTTTAGCATTTTCGTAAGTAGATTTTGCTTTGGTACCAAATACGATTTTGTCATCCATATCATGAATTTTTAGTGAACTCCTTAAATATTTTGGCGAGCCTACACCTGAGATAAATAATCTCTTAGATCTATTATCTAAAAGTAGCTTAATCCCTTCTTCGACCCTATTTACGCCGCCTGTAAGAGCTACTACTGCGTCAGTTACAGTTGTCTCGTCCACAGGTTGGCCAAAAGGGATTTGACAAATAAACCACCCAAGCCCTGCAGCCCATGTAAGCAATAAAAATAAAAGTGTAGTAATTAATTTTGACATCCAAATACTTCCACGAAATATCTTTTATATATATCATCAAATTCATTTAGAGAAATATTTATACCAAGTTCTTGTAAAGAAGTCATAATATTGTTGCTTAAACCACAAGCTATAATACCACGAAATTTGTTAAGATCAGTAGAGATATTAATAGCTATACCATGGTAAGTAACCCATTTTTTAACTCTAATACCTACTGAGGCTATTTTTTTATTACCTTTGTTTGTTGGAACCCATATACCAATATTTTCAGGGCAAGAAAAACTCTCGACGCCAAGATGTTTAAGAGTTTTAACAATTGTATCTTGTAATTGTTGGATATATAATTTAAGGTCTTTTTTTCGATTTTCTGAGGCAAGGTTAAGTATGGGGTAAATTACTCTTTGCCCTTTCCCATGGTAGGTATATTTACCCCCACGTCCTGTTTGGAAGACGGGAATAATATCTTTACTGATTAACTCTTCTTCTTTTGCACTGGTTCCTGCTGTGTAAGTATCCTCATGTTCTACTAAAAAAATAGTCTCTTTATTGCCTTCAGAAACAATTTTATTTACGGCTTGCTCCATTTCTTCTATAACTTTTGAATAAGGGGTGAGCCCTGGAAGATGTACCCAATTATACATGATATGAATTTAATGTTTAGTATTAATCTATCAGAGTTTTAGAAAACAATAAATATTTTATAAAAAATAATGATTTTAACAAAGCAAAAAAATAAAAATATTGGGATTTTTGGATTAGGGAAAACAGGTCTCTCGGCTTATGATGCTTTAAAGGAAGTAGCATCAGTTATATGCTTTGATGATTCAGAAGATTCAAGAAATTCGTTTCTTAAATTACATCCTGAAGGACAGGTTGTTCCCATTGATAATGAGAAATGGGTAGAGCTCGATAAAATCATACTTAGCCCAAATATACCACTTGAATTTCCAAAAAAACATCTTTTAGTTTCACTTGCTGAGAAATATAATATTACTATATCCTCTGATATGGAATTATTGCATGAAGAATTTCCGAGTACCCCCTTTATTGGCATTACGGGGACTAACGGAAAATCAACTACTACAGCATTAATAGGCCATATACTGCAAAATTGCGCTAAACCATATCAGGTGGGGGGGAATATTGGTCAAGCTTGTCTGACATTAGATGAGCCGAAAAATGATGCAGGATATGTACTTGAATTATCTTCTTACCAAATAGATTTACTTCAAAATTTTCATTTAAAAGTTGCTGTACTTCTAAATATAACAGCTGATCATATTGATAGACATGGAACTTTTGATAATTACGTAAAGGCTAAGAAGAGAATCTTTAGCTTTCTTGAAGATCATGGTACAGCAGTGCTTGCTATTGATAATAATTGCACGAAAGAGACTTATTATGAACTTGTATCTTCTGATAAACCATTTAACATTGTACCGGTTTCTGTTTCTGAAATTTTAGATATAGGGGTTTATTTGGAATATAAGGATGGTGAAAGGTTTATTTGTGATAATTTTTTTAATAAAGGCTCAAAAATTGAGCTTAAAGCTAATAAATATCTTCAAGGTAACCATAATTATGAGAATATTTTAGTTAGCTTTGCTGTGGCAAAATCTATTGGTTGTAAGGATAGTGAAATAATATGCGCTATAAATGATTTTCAAGGACTGCCTCATAGAATGCAGTTTATAGCAGAGTGTAATAATATTAGATTTTATAATGATAGTAAGGCAACAAATGCAGAATCAGCGGCAAAATCTTTAACTAGCCTTGAGAATATTTACTGGCTTGCAGGTGGGCTGCCTAAAGAAGGTGGTATTGAGAGTTTGATCTATTTAAAGGATAGAGTAAGAAAGGCTTACCTTTTTGGCCAAGCAGCGCAAGAATTTGCTCTCACTCTTAAAGGAAAGATTGAATATATTATTTGTGATAATATTACTGAAGCATTTGAAGCTTCTGTAAGAGACGCAGAAATGGATAATTTTGCTAAATCTAAAAATATTTTACTTGCTCCAGCCTGTGCATCTTGGGACCAATTTAAAAATTTTGAAGAAAGAGGACATAAATTTATTGAATTAGTTAAAAATTATATTAACCTTGTAGGAAAGAAATAAATATTCAACCATGAGTTATCAAAATTTTACAAAAAAATATAATTTTTTCACAAGATGGTGGCGAAGTGTTGATCAAGCAACCATAATTGCCCTTACTATACTTTTCTCTGTTAGTTTGATGCTTGTAACGACTGCAAGCCCTGCAGTTGCTCTCCGTATTGGGTTAGAGTCAGCTTATTTTACAACTCGTCAAGCAGCTTATTTGTTGCTGGCAAGTATTATAATATTAGTACTTTCAACCTTTAATAAAACTTGGATTAAAAGAACGGCAATTATTGGCTTTGCAGTTAATCTTATCTTTTTAGTGCTGGTAAAGTTTTACGGATATGAAGTTAAAGGGGCAAGAAGATGGATAAATATATATGGTTTTTCCATGCAGCCGACAGAATTTATTAAACCTTTTTTCTCGGTTATTACCGCTTGGATATTATCATTAAAGGCTAATGATCATAATTTTCCAGGCTTTAGTATAGCTTTATTTATTTATCTCATCATCGCAGCTCTTGTAATAATTCAACCAGACCTTGGTATGCTTGTGACTATTTCAGCAGTATGGGGAGTGCAGTTATTTGTTGCTGGTATGCCGTTTTTATGGATATTAATCTCGTTAGTATCATTTATATTTGGCCTTGCTGGAGCTTATTTGTTGCTTCCTCACGTTGCAAAAAGAATAAATAGCTTTCTTGACCCTGAAAATAATGAAAATTACCAAGTTACTAAATCTTTACTTGCTTTTGAGAATGGTGGGTTTTATGGACGCGGGCCTGGAGAAGGTACAGTTAAACAAGTTCTTCCTGATTCGCATACAGATTTTATTTTTGCCGTAGCTGGTGAAGAATTTGGTGCGGTTGCATGTTTACTTATAGGCGGTATTTTTGCTTTCATAGTTATTAGAGGATTACTTAGAGTCATGAGTGAAACAGATAGATTTGTCTCATTTGCAGTAGTCGGGATATTAGGACAATTTGGCATACAATCTTTAATTAATATGGGAGTAACTTTAAATTTATTACCAACAAAAGGTATGACTTTGCCATTTATAAGTTATGGAGGTTCTTCTACTCTTGCGGTTGCTGTTGCTATGGGAATGCTTATTGGTTTTACAAGAAGAACAGCAGATTTGAAAAAGTTCAAACTGAATAAACTTGAGGTGGTATATTAATAGAATGAGAAAAAAAAGAGATAGGGTTTTTGTTGTAGGGGGGGGGACAGGTGGGCATATGTTCCCCGCGGTTGCATTAGGTCAAACTTTGGCTGCAAGAGATTATAAAGTTTATCTAATTACTGATCCAAGATGCACAAGATATTTATCGGATAATATAGGGCTGAAAGTAAAAATTATAAAATCCCAAGCAGCAAAACAAGGGTTTTTCTCGCGCTTGCAGGCAACTTTCTCAATGATGGTAGGTCTTGTTGAATCCTTCTTATTTCTCCTTAAAACTAGGCCTAAAATTGTTATTGGTTTTGGGGGATATACGATGTTCCCGATGCTTTTTGCTGCACAATTACTACGAATACCTATAATGCTTCATGAACAAAATTCTTTTCTTGGTAAGGCTAATGTATTTTTTGCGCAAAAAGCCAAAGTAATAGCATTAACCTTTAAAGATACAACAAATATTCCTGATAATTGTAAGGATAAACTATTAGTAACTGGTAATCCTGTAAGGAAAGAAATAAAAAATTTAGTTGTCAAAAGAGACTATAAAAATATTGATAAGTTTAAAATACTTGTCACTGGCGGTAGCCAAGGAGCGAGGTTTTTCTCTACCATAATTCCTAACTCAATAAGATTTTTAAATAAGCTTGCGCCAAATTTAAAAATACATATTACCCAGCAAGCCCATAAAGCAGATTGGTCAAGGCTTAAGAGAGCTTATAAAAGATTTGAAGTCGAGTTTGAGCTTGCTGATTTTTTCCATGATATGCCAAGACGCTATAGCGAAAGCCATCTTGCTATATGTAGGGCAGGAGCGTCAACAATATCGGAATTTATCAATGTCCAACTACCAGCTATATACCTACCACTACCATCTGCTGCAAATAATCATCAAGTTTTAAATGCTCAGTTTGTTGAGCGTAATAAAGCTGGGTGGTATTTTGAGCAAAACCTAGTAACTCCAGAGATATTAGCAGATAAAATCTATGATCTTGCAACCAAGCCAGAAACTCTAAATATTGCAGCTGCAAACCTAAAAAAACTACAAAAAGATACAGAAAATATCCTTGCCGACACAGTTGAGAATATAATTAAGTCCGAAAAAGTCGATATTTAAGCTAAAATATTGAATATATTAATATTTTATGAGAATATTAATATATTACGATAGACTTGTTTCGAAGCTCTACTACTAATGGAAATTTTTGTGTCGATTCAGTGCTCGAATCCTTTTGTACCTCAATACAATGCGGTTCTGCGCTACGAATATTCTAAAAATTTCTCAATATCAACGAGGTTCGAAAGAATGCTAATATAAATTTTATTCTCTTATGGGATTTTTATGCGCAATTTAATAATATTATTGCTACCATTTCTGATCACAGCATGCGCAATTGACCCAGATGGTTACTTTAAAAGGTCTGCTAATAATAAACTATATGATAGTCAAGGGTTTGATGGCCAAAAGAGGCGTCCTATTTATAATAAAAAATATATTGATCAAGCTAAAAGAAATATTATAGAAAATAATGTTGCCTCAAACGATGAAGATTATGATGATGATATTAGCGAACTTGAAGATACCTATAAACGTAATAGGGAAATGTATCTACAAATGCTAGATCAAGATATAGCCAAGCGAGAAAAAAGAGAGCCACAAAAAAATAGTTTTCTTTCAAAAATATTACCAAATAAGCTGCAAAATACTTCAACTGCTGAGCATACTGTACTAGTGAAGAATGAAATAAAAGACGAAGTGTCGTTAGAATTAGCCAAAACAAAAAAAGATCTTTTGAGAGAAATTGCTGAAATAAAGCTTCTACTTTCTGAAGCAAAGGCAACGATTGTAAATATTAAAAATCAAGATATACAAGCTGGAGAAAATATTGTTGCTTTAAAAGATAATGTTCAAAGCCCTGATAAGACTAAAATAATTCAAGGTAAAAGTAAAAAAGTTGCTTTAAAAGAAGAGAAATCTAAGGATAAAAAAGAACCAGTAAAGAAAGATATAGGCAACAATAGAAAACTGGCTCTTAATAAAGATAGTAATCAAGCGAAAAAGGATGCCTCTGATAAAAATAATAAATTTGTTCAAGGTTTAATTAAGAATAAAAATGATAAAGCTAAAAAAGAAATGTTAGCTGAAAAAGATATAAAGTCTAAAGAGGTTATTTTAGGAGAAAATATTACTACTAAAGTAACTAAACTACCAGATCCTAACTCAAAAAATGATAGTAAAATTGCTGCAAAAGAAGTACTAACGACCTATATAGATGGTGTTGATGGTTTTACTGAAGATGAGTTAATTATAGTCAGAGGACAAGAATATAAAGCAGAGCAGCAAAACTTACAAGTAGAGGTTGCTACGCAGAAAGTTATAGCAAAAGAAATTCCTATTGAGAATGAATTTGAGGATAACAAACCGAAAGATTCTAAGATTGTATACACAAAGAATATAAGTCAGAAATCTAAAGAAGAAAAGCTAGCTAAAACTCAGCAAAATAAGGCTAAAAAAGAAGTTAAAGAGAATGTTATAAAAACAAAAATAGTGGCTCCCAAATTAGATAAAAAGGTTGCTGCAAAAGCAAAGATAAAAAAATTACCACTTAAACAAGCAACCGCACAATTAAAGAAAAATGCTAAGCATAAATTAGCACAAGCAGAAAAATCTATTGAAAAAGCTAAAAAGCTCCGAACAAAGGCTGAACTCGCTAAAGCAAAGAAACAGCAAGCGCTAGAAGAAAAACTTGCTAAAGAGAAAGCTGAAAGACTTGCTCAAGAACAAAAAAAATTAGAAAACCTACCTTGGCTTGATGAAGATGTTGTGACAGTTACTCCAACTAATGAAATAGTAATTACAAAAAAGCCTAGAGGGTAATATTTAAGAAATTTAGTTTGGAATATTATATTCTTGTATTTTCTTGCGTAAAGTGTTTCTATTTATGCCAAGAATTTTAGCGGCTTTTGATTGGATATTACCAACATAATGCAGCGTTTCAGTTATTAAAGCTTTTTCCACCTCTTTAATTATATCTTCGTATAATCCAGATGAAGGTTCGGTATTGCCATGCATCTCAAAAAATTTTTGCAAATGATCTTTTATAGATTGTCCTAATGAAATATTTTTTTTCTGCATGAAGTTAGGGTTGTTAGTTATGTTCGATTTAAATTCAAATAATTAGTGTACAAAGAAAATATTCAATATATTAAAAAACTTTACCTGCTTGAGCTTAAAATAGTTACCAAATAAATCTTGCAAGAGAAGTATATAATATTTAAAGTCAACTAGTGTATAAGTACTAAATAAATTTGCTGTAAAAGTCAACAACCATTTGCTTTATAATTTTAGGATCTGTTTCTCTGTTGATTTGATTTCTAAACTCGCATGAAGCTGGGAGGCCTGAGCTATACCATCCTAAATGTTTCCTAGCTATTCTATTGCCACTTTCATCGCCATAATGCTCGAGCATTTCTTCAAAATGGCCGAGTATAATGGATATCTGACTTTTTAAATCAGGGTCTGGAAGTTTTTCACCTGTTTTTAAATAATGAGCAACTTGTGAAATAAACCATGGTCTACCATATGCCCCTCGGCCAATCATCACACCATCAGCACTTGATTCCTCTAGAGCTCGCTTAGCATCTTCAAAAGTGACAATGTCACCGTTAACTATCACTGGAAGCTTTACGCTTTCTTTAACTTTAGAAACGAATTTCCAATCAGCTCGTCCATTATATAATTGGCATCTTGTTCTGCCATGTACAGTGATCAATTGAATACCTAAATCTTCAGCAATTTTTGCAAGTCTTGGGGCGTTTCGTGAATTATCATCCCAGCCAGTGCGCATCTTAAGTGTTACAGGAATTTTAACAGCTTTGACAGTAGCATCAAGAATTTCTGCAGCAAGCTTCTCATCACGCATTAAAGCAGAGCCTGCATTGCCGCCAACAACTTTTTTCACGGGACAACCAAAATTAATATCAATTATTTTAGCCCCTAAATCTTCATTCAGCTTTGCAGCCTCAGCCATTACTTTAGGATCGCAGCCTGCAAGCTGTACTGATGCACCAGTTGCATCATCATGTATAATGGCGCATTTCTGCATGGACTGGCGAGTCTCAAGCACCATAGCGCGGCAGGCAATCATTTCAGATACGACAAGTCCTGCACCAAATTTTTTTACCAATTTTCTAAATGGTAAGTCAGTTACGCCTGACATTGGGGCAAGTATTACAGGATCATTTAAAGTTACATTTCCAATGCTTATTGTCATATTTTCTAATTTTAAATCCTAAATCCTAAAAGAGATTGATGCAGCGATATAAATAAAAATTAAGGCTATTATTTATAAGCTGATTAAGGATTGCTCTTTTTAACATAAATTAATGAAAAAAGCAAGGCACTAAGTATGAAACCGTGCCTTGCTATAAAGAAAATAGATTTTAGAAAAGAATTTAGAAGCTTATACGTGCTTTTACAAAGCCAGAATGAGCTTTAAATTTAGGTCTAAACGAATAATCGTAACCAACTCCAAATTCGGCAGTTTTTGTTTGCACAAAATTTAAAGAGCCACCAAGAACATAAGTATTTTTTGGAGTTTTCTTAACTGGAATTGCTGCTGCAGCATTGTGATTAACGCTTATAATTTTACCGCCTTTAGCTTTTCCAGAGAATGTATGTAAAACTTTAGCATGCACTTCCGGAATTATAGTGAAATTTTCACCTGTTGTAACATGCTTTAATGCTATTCCAAGATCACCTGCTGTTCTTTTAAGTTTTGTAGCAGATGTTCTAGCATAAGCTTTAGTATGAATTTGGTCATATCTTAGTCCTACTGTTGGGACTAAAAACATTGATGAACCAATATCAAAATTATTCCCAAGTTCTAATTTTGTACCAAGTAAGTTTGCTTTTGTTTTAGCTTTGCCGATTTTGATATTAGATTTACCACCGCTTAATTGAACATTAGTAAATGTTGTATCGGTAAGCATTGCTTTACTATAAATAGTACCAATGTGAGATTTTGTCTTAGTTCTATGTCTACCTACTTTAACTTTACCATCAACATAGCTATATGCAAAACCAAGAGTTATTTCATCGCTCAGTTCAGTATCGAAACCAATAGTTGCACCAGCTTCATTTGATTTAAATCCAGTGTATTTTTGAGAATGTTTTTGCTTAGCCTGAGCACCAAAAACTTTTGCCCATGCACCTAAACTGCCGAAGCTATCACCTGCTGCTTGACCAGTTGAAGTTGTGACTGTAGCACCTTCAACTCTGTCGCTAATAAGATCAGCTACTGTATCGAGTTGATCAGCCATGTTATTTATGATGATAGAAGAATTTTGCGCAGTAGTTACAAAAGTGCCGTTTTTAATGTCTTTAGCAATCTCGTTTGCATTATTCAGACTATTTGACAAATTAGAAAATTTTATTTTTTTAAGATTTTCTACATTGTCTTCAGATGTGAAGTTCTCATCAAGGCCAGATTCTTCAAGGAAACTCTGAAATTCAGCTGCATTAAGGGAAAGTCGCTCATCGTTGATTCGTACTTTTACAGCATTTTTGTTTTCAGAGTTAATAGAAAGACTGTCTGAATCCGCAGCCATTCTAATAAAATTGTCGCCATTAAAAGAAAGCCCAAAAACATTTAAATTACTTTGATTAAAGTTATTTCTAAAGTTTATAAAATCTGTTGAGTTAATTCTAAGATCTATCGCCTCTGGGCTTGCAGCAAATGTAACCGGATTTTCAGCGTTAAGCAGTGCTTTATTAAATGCAATCCCTCCACTATTAGTAGAAGGATAATATTCAACACGTATAATGGCATTAGCGCTGCTAGTCATAAAGGTTGCAGAAAGTGCACTTGCTATGATAAATTTTTTCTTCATTTCTTTCTCCTAAAGTAAAGCAATAAAAATAGTTTCTTTTAATTAGTTAAAGCTTATTAAATTACATCTATTAAAAGAGTGTAAATGATGCTATAATAGCTATAAAAAAATATTTGTCAACGAGTATATAAGAAAATATAAAGTAAATTAATATTTGAGACGAGGCAATAGTTAGCTTATATTAATATTGAAGAAAATTATGCTGTTTGATTAAGGTGGAAGGTTAAAATATTAAATATCTATTTTGTTATCGAATAAGTATTTGCATTTTTGATTGCCAAATTTTTTAATAGTGGCGGGTTTAAGATATTTTGACCATTCACCTATATCTGGCAAATGATAATTATCCCGATTAAAGTAGCATAAAAGATTATTTGAATTTTTTAATTTACTGACTAAACCTTGAGGTGCATTTTCAATTTCAGCAATCTCCAAAAGTAGCTTATTCTCAATATCAGTGCTAACAAAGAATATATTAAAATTATCATTAAAATCTATGCATAGGAAGGTCCCTATTGAATCTAGTAAATAATATTCTCTTATCTGATATTGTTGTAGCAATTTAGTAAAATATTCTTGGAACTCATTATTGGTTAATAAACTCTCAGGGTTTAAAGTTTTTATATTTTCTTTTAAACCAAGGGACTTTCTCTCAAAAAAACATTTTTCCGCTTTGAACAGTGTGCTTTTAAGCTTATTAACAAAATCAACTTCGTGTTTTTGAATATAGAAGTTTATTAAGCCTTGATTAAAAGCATCTATAGCTGTTGAAGTATTAGTATTTCCTGTAAGTAAAATAACCTCTACTCCATATTTTCTTAATCTTAATGCTACATCAAGTCCGGTTTCTCCTTGAAGATTATAATCAATAACTATTGTAGATACGATATTATGCTTAGACTTATCGAAAGCAAATTTATGAATATTAAATATATCCTTAACTTGTAAATTATATTCATATCCTGTATCTCGGGTTCCTTGATTCAGAATAGTATTCAGATCAAAAGCATAATCACCTTTGTCTAAGTAACTTAAAAGTTCAGAAGAATTTAAAAAATGCTGAGTTTTGAATGGTAAATCTTCAAGGTAGAGGCTTAAACCATTAAAAAAACTCTTTTCATCATCTAAAAAGAGAATTTTACTATTAAAATATATTATAGGTAGCATTCTTATTTCTCCCTTAACGGACCTCTCTAAGCTATCATAGTTATGAACTTAAATTAGGCTAATTATTTTAGTAAATTGTTTAATATTAATTACTATTTTACAGAATTAGTCAAGTATACAATATTTAAAGAATTGATAAACCATAGAATAATTACAATGATTTTGGTAATTTTTCTCTTAAATAATTCTCAATGATCGTAATATCTTCAGGGCTAGTAGCATGCAGCCAGTGCCCAAGGTTAGTCACCGAATAAATTCGTTTATTATAGCGATTGTTTAAATAAAAATTTCTTAAGGAAAATATTTTCTCTGGCTGTTCTGCAACGATGCTTTTTCTTATTAAATGTATACCAGCGTTCATAAAAGGCTTCTGCCCCTCGAACTCAAGACCATAAAGGCTGCCATCTTCATTTCTAAAGAAGTCTCCTCTGCCACTATAGCCGATAGTTTTATCAGTAGGATGCACAAGCATCATAATATCCATAACACTATCATTCCAAGAATTTAACATCTTTAAAAAAGGATTTTCTTCTGATATTAAAATTGAATCACTATTAATGGTAAATATCAATTCCGAACTACAATACTTAAGGTTATTCTTTAACCCCCCCCCTGTTTCTAATAATTCTTCTTCATAAGAGATGATTATTTTAGGGGCATTAGTTCGCCCTTGCATATAACTTTTTACAGCATCCTCTATCTGTTTACCAAGATGATGGGTGTTTATTATAATATTTTTAAATCCGCAGGTTAAAACCTGATCAAGTACCCAATAGAGAATTGGACGTCCTAATATTTTCACTAATGGTTTTGGGGTATCAACGGTTAAAGGATACATCCGAGTACCACGACCTGCAGCAAAAATCATTACAGTATCTAAAATATCCATAATCTTTAATTAAAATTTCTGTTGAGGGGCTATTTTATACAACCATTCCTTTAAAGGAGCAAGTAAAGGATGGCTTAAATCGCGTTCTAAATGCTTTCTTACTCTTGGAACATAGCTTAAATATCTTGAGTTTTTATCCCTTGTGGCCTTACGAGCAAATACTCCTAAAATTCTGAAGTTTCTTTGAGCGCCAAGAATTGAATATTGTGCAAGAAAATCTTTTCTATTAAAAGAAGGGTTTAGGGAAAGATAGTAGTTAATTAATTCATTAGCAAGCATAGGATTAATATCGCGTCTTGCATCCTCAATTAAAGAAACTAAATCATATGCTGGAGCTCCTATTAAAGCGTCTTGAAAATCTAGTAAACCGATTTGATTAATATTATCCCTATCTTCAAGATACATTAAATTATCAACATGATAATCCCTAAGGGTTAAGCAAGTATTTTGTAAATCAATTGATTTAAATATTTTTTGCCATAAATGAGTATATTCAGCTCTTTGCGTTTCCGTTGGAGCTTCACCATTTAAAATAGGAAGAAACCAATCAAGGAATATATCAGCTTCTTTAATCAACAGTTCGGCAGTAAAAAAATTAAGATCCTGCGGTACAGGGATTTTTTGAATCGCTGATAATAATTTTATAATTTTTTTATAAATTCTTTCTTCTAACTCTTTAGAGTTATCGGTAGAAAGGAGCTGATTGACGCTAATTGTCCCTAAATCCTCTAGTACCATAAATCCATTTTCATGGTCCTGCTGAAACATTTTCGGCGCAGAAAAATTATGGTCTAAGAGATATTGTCCAATTTTGATAAAAGGTTTTAAACTATAATGTTCAGGAGGAGAGTCCATTAAAATGAAACTCTCATTTCCTTGAGAAAGTCTTGCATAAGTCCTAAATGAGGCATCAGCAGGTAGGTTGGTAATATTATAATTACCATAGCCATGGATTGCGAGGAAATCTTGTCTAAGTTTTTCTCTGCTTGTTTCTTTAAAAGCAGATTCAGTTGCAGCAACAGCCATGGTTTACCCTTGCTCAAATTTATCTTTAAGCCTTTTTCTTTACCCCTTTAGTAGGGAAGTTTTTAAGCTTGATTATAGGTTTTTCTTTGTTAGTTATCACTTCTGGAGTAATAGTTACTTGTGAGCCTTTATATTGGTCGATATCAAACATACTATCTAGAAGTATCTGCTCAATAATCGCTCTAAGACCTCTTGCTCCCGTCTTTCTCTCAATCGCCTTATCAGCTATAACTTCAAGAGCTTCCTTTTCAAATACTAACTCTACATCATCCATATTGAATAGCTTTTGATATTGTTTAACAAGAGCGTTTTTAGGGGTAGTTAAAATATCAATTAAAGCCTTTCTATCTAAATCTTCTAAAGTGGCAACAACTGGAAGCCTACCTATGAACTCTGGAATCATGCCAAATTTTACTAAATCTTCAATATCTAAATCTTGTAATGCTTCACCAGTTTTAAAATCCTTGCTTGCTTTTACGTTAGCGCCAAAACCTATAGAATTCTTTGATGTTCTTTGTTGAATGATTTTTTCAAGTCCTACAAAAGCCCCGCCACATAAGAATAGTATATTTGTCGTATCTATTTGTAGAAAATCCTGTTGAGGATGCTTTCTTCCACCTTGAGGTGGTACTGATGCAACGGTACCTTCCATAATTTTTAATAGTGCTTGTTGTACGCCCTCACCGGATACGTCGCGAGTAATAGAAGGGTTCTCGGATTTTCTAGAGATTTTATCAACTTCATCAATATATACTATGCCTCTTTGTGCCTTTTCTACATTATAATCTGCAGCTTGTAAAAGTCTTAAAAGGATATTCTCAACATCCTCTCCAACATAACCAGCTTCAGTTAGGCAGGTCGCATCAGCCATAGTAAATGGTACGTCTAATATCCTCGCAAGTGTCTGCGCAAGTAAAGTTTTACCTGAACCTGTAGGACCAATAATAAGTATATTTGATTTATTAAGCTCAACTTCATTATTACTGTCTTCAAGGCTCTCTAGCCTTTTATAGTGGTTATAAACACCGACAGAAAGTATTTTTTTAGCTTTCTCTTGCCCTACTACATACTCATCAAGTATCTTGCGAATTTCCTTAGGTGTAGGGGTGGACGAAACTTTTTTAACTATATTTTTTGATTCTTCCTTAATAATATCAACGCATAACTCAACGCATTCATCACAAATAAATACAGTAGGTCCCGCAATAAGTTTAGTAACTTCTCGTTGACTTTTGCCGCAAAAAGAACAATTGAGGCTTGTTTTGTTGTCTGTATCCTTTGTATTTGCCATAAAAATAATTCTTTATTTAAAATTCGTTTAAAACTAAAATAATTCGGAGCCTTATTCGCTCAAATCAAATCTTAAGATCTGAATATAATAATCTAGCATGAAAATAGTCAAACTCAAAATAGTTTGTTAAACCCATATTAGCATTTTCAATTTAACCTTAAAGCAATTTTTTAGAACTTACGCTTTAATTTTAGTTTATAAGCATAATCAGATGTAATATAGTGACAGAGAAATATTACTTTTAAGATGCATATAGCTTGTATCAATGCTAAAGAGGAGCTTTCAAGATTGCTTCTTAATAAATTTGCGTGCGCCAATACGTATTCATAAATATTAAAATAATATTTATGAATAACTAATTAATGTTACTTTAATAATGTTTTATTATATTTTTTGATCTAAATACGAAAATTAGATTGCGCTGCAGCAAAAGTTTCTATTATAATTATTCTATTATTAAAATATACCTCTTGCAAATAGGAGAGCACAATATGACTAACGAATCTGAAAATTTTGCTGAATTAAGAATTGATAATAAAACATATAGACTTCCTATCCTTAAAGCATCTATTGGCCAAAATGTAATTGATGTTACAAAGCTTTATGGAGAAACCGGGTATTTTACCTATGATCCAGGTTTTATGTCAACAGCTTCGTGCGAATCCAAAATAACATTTATTGATGGCGAAATAGGCATACTTCGTCACAGAGGATATAATATAAAGGATTTAGCTGATAATTGTGACTTCCTTGAAGTAGCAAATTTACTATTAAATGGTGAACTTCCAAATAAGCAGCAGCAAGAAGAATTTAATAAGAAGGTTGTTTATCATTCAATGGTGCATGAACAATTACATTATCTTTTTAGGGGCTTTAAGAGATCTGCCCATCCAATGGCGATTATGGTAGGTGCTGTTGGTTCTCTATCCTCATTTTATCATGATTTTTTAGATATATCTGACCCTGAAGAAAGAGAAAATGCAGCTATTAGAATGATTGCAAAGGTCCCAACTCTTGCAGCAATGGCATATAAATATACTGTAGGTCAGCCTTTTATATATCCGAAAAACAGTTTGAATTTTGCTGAAAATTTCTTACATATGATGTTTGCAACACCATGTGAGGAGTATAAAGTTAACCCTGTTTTAAGTAAAGCATTAAATAAGATCTTCATACTTCATGCGGACCACGAGCAAAATGCATCAACTTCTACAGTTAGGACGGCTGGCTCGTCTGGTGCTAATCCATTCGCTTGTATCAGTGCTGGCATTGCTTCTCTTTGGGGGCCTGCACATGGGGGGGCAAATGAAGCAGTACTTAATATGCTCAAAGCTATAAAATCTCCTGAAAAAATCCCAGAATTTATAAAAAGGGCTAAGGATAAGAATGACCCATTTAGGCTTATGGGGTTTGGTCATAGGGTTTATAAAAATTACGATCCACGTGCTTCGGTTCTTAGAGATACTTGTAAAGAAGTATTTGCAGAGCTTAAGCAAAATGATAACCCACTTTTACAAATTGCTGTTGAGCTTGAAAGGATTGCATTAAGTGATGAATATTTCGTTGAAAGAAAGCTTTATCCAAATGTAGATTTTTATTCTGGTATAATCTATGAAGCTATGGGTATTCCTTCGCAAATGTATACGGTTCTTTTTGCAGTAGCAAGAACCGTTGGCTGGATGGCGCAATGGAAAGAAATGATGAATGATGAAGACCATAAGATTGCAAGGCCTCGCCAACTATATACTGGTCCTGATGAGCGTGGATTTAAGCAAATGAGTAAAAGATAATAAAAAATTCAAAATATAGTCTGTAGCAGCAGAAGCTAGTATAATTTGAGATTATGTCTTAGCGGAGATACAGAGATTATTTAATAAAAGCCTTAGAATTATAATTCTAAGGCTTTTATTATTCAATATTCATTAGCCTTATATTTAATGCAAAGAATATTAGACATTAAAGTCAGTGTGCTTATTAACACCATAAAATATACTAATGGTAACCAGCTTATCTTGGTTTTTTCGTATAAAAAGGTTGAACAGAAAGGCGTTGTTGAGGATAATACAATAGCGCCAATTGAATGGGCTAAACTGAATATCCTGTACCTAATATTCATAGGAATACTCTGCTTTAAGAAAGCAAGAGCAGGCGTTAGCATAAATGGTAAACATATTGTACTTAAAAAGTAGAATATAGGGCGTACTTCACCATATGCTATTGAAACTGTATTACATATATAAATTATAATAAATATAGGAAAAGCTATGAGTGAGACTTTTCTTCTCCCAAAGCGATCCGCTATGCCTCCAGCGATTACGGCGGATACCATATATAATGCTATAGCTATACTTCTATATTGTTCCATTATTGAGTGATCTATGATTTTCAAAATTTTAAAACAATATGTGCTAAAGAAAACAACGTTAAATTGATATGAAGCGCCAATACAGCCTCCTAAAATAGAACAAGAAAGTAATAAAAAGAAATTGTTTTTTATAATTTTACCAATAGATGAATAAATAACTTCTTCTCCAGTCAAACTTCCTTGACTAGCTTTGGCGATATCGCGCTTACTTAACAGAAAGACCACAAATAATCCCGCTACTCCTCCTATCACGAATGGTGCGCGCCAAGCGATTTTAGGAAGGCTATCTAAAGTAAATATTAAAGCAGCTGAGGAGGCTAATAAAGCACCAACTTGCGTTGCCATAATAACAAAGCCATTTCCGAGACATTGTTTCTCTCTACCGATATTCTCATATATATATAGTCTTACTCCATCAGTTCCAGCTGAAGAAAATGCGTTAATACACATTTTACATATCAATAGTATAAAGGCTGCTACAACACCAAGCTTTTCATGGCCTGGAATAAATGCAATAAATAAAGAGAATAATGAATTGCCTATTAAACAAATTTTTAATGTAGAGGTTCGGCCGTATAGATCGCCAATTCTTCCAAGAATAATGGCGCCAATAGGCCTTGCAAGCATACCAAGTGCATATACTAAGTAAGCCTTCATTATCTGCGAATAACCTCCGCTACTTGTGCTGTCAACGAATAAATTATCAGCGAGCGTTGCAGCCATGAAGCCATACAAGTAATAATCATAATATTGTACTGTAGCAACTATAAGAGTCGCGAAGAATCCTTTGCCTTTCATAATATAATATATTTAGTTGTAAAATTATAATCGATAAGTAAGGATGATATTGATCTCAAAAGATAAATGCAAGAATAAATTATGCAGATTATTTGTGTTTAAACGCATCAAAAAGGTTTTTTATTATTTATATTATTTATAATTACACATTAATGACTATTTTTTATTAATAAAATTCGATGTTTTTTGATTTGATAGACAAAATAATTTAATATAAATTTATATTAAATTTCATAATGCATAATGGTAGATTCTATCCAGCCTTCTCAAGATATCAGTAGAGGGCCACAACTTCGAAATGATAAAAATCCTTCACTAGAGGATTCTAAGAAAATGGATTCAGTTAAAAAAGATATAAATCAATATGCAAAGAAAAATACTTCTAAAAACCTTACAGAAGAAATAGAGCCCCAAACTACTGAGAAAAGAAAAGTTGAAGAGGAAATAAAAGATGATGTATCTGTAATCTTGACAAAGATATCTAAACATAAGAAAGAGGTTAAAGAATCTGAGAAATTTGATAAATTTCTTGAGCCTGAGAAAGGAGGTGCGCAAAAGAGTAATAAAAAGCCTCGAATAGAACAATCTTTAGGCTTTGAGCCTGATAAAATGCCGCTTAGGGCGCAGGACGTTTCTAAAAATAAAGAGTTAGATATTAATTTAGCAGAAAAAGAGAAGGAAAGGCCTAAACAGAAAGAATCTAAGGAACAGAATAGATTCGATACTAAGGATGTGAGTTTGTCGAAGAGAATAGAAAAACAAAAAAATATATTTCCAGGAATAGATAACAATGATTTAAGCGGAATTGCGAGTACTTTAAATTCATATAGTATGAAGAACAAAAGTTATGAAGCCTCTACCCCAGACGATTCTCTTCAACAAACGGTTAAAAAGCTTAAAATAACTGAGATTGATGTAAGTAAAGCTAAAGAGACTTCTGTTGATTTCAAAAATAATAATAACTTAAATAAAAACAAACACATTTCCGAAATACAGCAAAATAATGATTCTAATAAAAAAACTAAGTTAAATGTGCATAGGCTTAATATTTTTGAAGAAATCAAAAATAAAGCTGAAGTAAAAGCTAAGCATAATATTACACCATCTCAAACTCCTAACTCTAAAGGCAATTCAAAAGGTTCAGGTTTAAGTAAGTAATTATGCTATAAGCTGAACTAATACTCATCCTATTTGACAACCCTTAATAAGCCCTTTATAAATAAATTATTCTATAGACATTTAAAAAGGATTGTCATGCTCTCGACATATAGATTTGGTATACTTGCAGAAATCTATGTTTACATGATATATTTAATAAAACTCTATAATCCACTTCATAGACGTTATAGAAATCATTTCGGTGAAATAGACTTGATATTTACTAAAGGAAAGATATTAATATTTATCGAGGTTAAAGCAAGAAAAAAAAATGAGCCTGAGGTTATATCTTCAAAGCAGCTAAAAAGGATAAAAAATGCCGCGGCATATTTTATCTCCTGTAAACCAGAATATACAAATTATGATGTAAGATTTGATCTAGCGATAATAAGACCGTGGTTTAAAGCAAGAATTTTAAAAAATGTAATTTAATGAGTGAATTGATAATAATAAAAAAATATCCTAACAGAAGGCTGTATGATACTTCCTCAAGCCAATATGTAACATTGGAAAATTTATTTTTGATGATTAAAGAGGGTAAGGAGTTTCGAGTAGAGGATGTTAAATCAAAAGAGGATCTTACCAAGACTGTTCTCACTCAGATTATATTTGAGCAAGAAGCTAAAGGTTATAATATTTTGCCTGAGAGTTTTTTAAAGCATATTATTAAAATGTATGATAATAATCTTCAAAACCTCTTTAGCCTTTATTTAGAACAATCTGTCAAAGAGTTTGCTAAAAATATTGAAGCTTGGGAAAAAGTAGGGGGGCAATATAAGGATCAACCTTTCTCTAATTATACAAATTTTATGAATCAAGGAATTGATTATTACCGCAAATTTTTTGATTTATTTTCGACAAAGGATAAAGAAAATGAGTGAAACTTTAGTAAAAACACATTCTGATGTAGCCTCAAATTGGTTTAAAAACTTAAGAGATCAATTCTGCCATTCTTTTGAAGCAATTGAACAAGAATATGCAGCGCAAAATGGTACTGAAGCTCCATGTTTTGAGCGTAAAGCTTGGAATAGAGAAGGTGGTGGTGGTGGCGAAATGTCTATCATGCGTGGACAAGTTTTTGAAAAAGTTGGTGTCAATATTTCTACTGTGCATGGTGAATTTAGCCCTGAATTTAGAGGTCAAATCCCTGGAACCGAGGAAAACCCAAATTTCTTTGCAACAGGTATCTCCATTGTTGCTCATATGAGCTCACCTTTAGTCCCTGCTGCTCACTTTAATACTAGATATATTGAGACTACAAAAAACTGGTTTGGGGGAGGCGCGGATCTCACTCCTATGTATATTGATGATGCCGAGACTGAAGCTTTTCATAAGGCTTTTAAGGAAATGTGCGATAAGCATAATCCTCGCTATTATGAAAAATTTAAAGAACATTGCGACAAATATTTTTTCCTTGAGCATCGCAGTGAGCCAAGAGGAGTAGGTGGTATATTTTATGATTATCTAAATACCGGGGAATTTAATAAGGATTTCTCATTTACTCAGGATGTTGGCAAAACATTCTTACATATTTATAGTGAGATTATTCGAGATAAAATGTACCTTCCTTGGACTGAAGAACAGCGTGAGCATCAGCTACGTAAGCGCGGAAGATATGTTGAATTTAATCTGCTATATGATAGAGGAACCAAATTTGGCCTTATGACTGGCGGCAATGTTGAGGCTATTTTAATGTCTATGCCGCCTGTAGTTAAGTGGTAGTTTGTAATTTTTACTAAAGTTTATTTAGCTTATAGAGATTACAGCTAATAATTCCCATAAAGTGTTAGAACACACTTCATGGGATATTTACATATACTTAAACTGTGTTACTGTATCCTCCAAGTATATTAGTTACGTCATTTATTTGATTAGTCGCTTCACCCTCTAAAATGCTTGCTATCTTGCTATATAGTGCTCATTGCTTTTCAAAGTGCTTTCTGAAATATTCTTCTGAGTTTCTTCTATATTTAGTTTTGTCGTAGAGTCACTTAAAGAGTTCTTGCTGATTCGTAATAATTTCTCAATTAATGTATAAAGGCTTTTTGCTCAAAGGGCATGTACAGGAGTATACAAATCATCATATTTAGCGTGAATATTAGTGTCCCACAGAGTTAATAGTTGCAGTATGAAGAGGAGTCCCCCGCCTTCAAGGGGCTTCTTATCCAATTCTGCACCATTTTTATTAAGAACTCAATCACTGCAATATGATATTGTGTAGGGGGCTTATGTAATGCAGTAGTCCTATTTACCTAAAAGTCTCTCATAGTGGTACTAACAAATAATCTACATGTTGAATTAACATCGACGCCTTGCTCAAGATATTCTTTTACAACTTGAAGATTTCCTTTTTGAGCAGCCCTTATAAAATTTCAGCTTTATCTGAGTTTTATATATAAAATACCTTATTTATTTGTAATATTTAAATTGCCTCCATTTATTCGTCTTATCAAATTTTATTATGCAAGTAAGATAAAAGAAAGAGGTAGTAATAAGAGAGTATTGTAAAATAAATATTACAATACTCTTAGTATGTGTTAATGAGAATTTTCAGTGTTTGCCCCTGATACATCCATTTCTGCATAATTATGCAAGAGTACGCCACAATGCATGTTGTAAGTGGAGTCAGTAAGTTCGTTAAAAGAAATTTCTTCAGGTGCGAACCCTGCTTTTAAGGCTATTTCATTAATCTCATCATCGCTTCTAAAATTTGCACTCCATTTACGAGGAATAGCGCCCATCATACCGGAGAATTTGTCCATAGATTCTGGATCAAATTTTCCTTTAATATTCCATTGATTAAATGCTTGGATATAATTTATTGTAGCAATTCCATCTTTTTTAAGATGCTCTTTGAAGCTACGCATGATTCCTTCTAGAGTAGTATTATCTACATAAAAAGAGAATCCATTACAAGATATTATATCGAACTTTTCTTCAATAGGTTGTTGGGTTATATCTTGTTTAATGGTTTTAACGGTTTTACCATGTTTAATAGAATTTTCATTCGCTAGGTGAAGAGATTTTTCATCTAAGTCACTGCCAACTAATTCTAACCTTATATTTTGTGGAGCCTTTATTTGCATCACATCATACATAGTCCCGCATGCTACAGATAAAATTCTGACTGTAGTATCAATTCCTTCGCTTTTATCTGCAATCTTTTGGATGTGGTTATTAATAAAAGGCAACCATATTTTTTGTGTATAATTTCTATATGATAAAGGAGGGGGGGTTTGCGTTAAATACCATTTATCTAAGTCAGCTATTGGTTGGCCTAGTAAATCGGTATTATTTAGTAGATAATCTTTCTCAAATAGGGTGAAATATTCAGTTGTTCTACCGTCTTGTCCGCCATTACACATATAGAAGGTGAAATAGTAAGAGTCAAGGCATTCACTAAGTAGTTTTAAATATTTATCTTTAATTTCTGAAGTTAATTCTTGGTTATTTTTAATATTCTCTTGTAATGAGCTATATTTTGAATTTATACTTGGAATAGAGAGTAAAAGTTCTCTAATAGGAGTTTCTGGATTTTCGTTTAAGAGTTTTTGTACCTCTTCAAAATTTACTAGATTTGTTTCATGGGAAGCGACATTATCTTTCATAGGTTTACTGTAATTTAGTTAATTTATTTTAACAATAAAATGCTATTTAAAAAATGTCAATATGCGTTTGTTTAGTTAATTAATAGAGTTTAAGTTAATGAATAAGAATAAAGAATTTTATTATTTTTTAGCTTCCCCGTATAATGGAAATGAGGAAGAGAAACAGGAAAGATAAAATTTATCTAAAAAGATTACAGCAAAGTTTCTAGAGAATAATATAAGTATATTTGCACCTATTATATATAATCAAGCGCTAATAGGCTATTTTTTCCAGGCTGAGCTTGAACAAAATCGTAAATTGTTAATGCCTATGAATTAAATTTCTTAATGAATTCTTCTGGTATGATTCTTTTAAAAGTCCCAGGCTGGGATGATTCTTGGGGGCTAAAACAATATCATGAAATTTGTAAAACTCATGATATTGCTATATACGACTTAACCCCAGAGAGATTAGATGAAGATATTACATTTATAGCAAGTCAAATTCAATAGTATAACTCTGCTTTACTGAGGCTTAAGAATGAACTTAAGCCTCAACTTCGTTTACAGAAATCTTTACTTGCTTAAGCGTGCGAGGATTCGCATCGATAATTTCAGCATTAATATTATTAGTGATCGGTATAATTGAGCCTTTTTTAGGCATATGACCGTGTCGTGCTAGTATAAGCCCGCCTACTGTTTCAAAATCATCTTCTTTGGTTTTAAGCTTGATATTTAATATTTTCTCTAAATCCTCAATTTCCATCCGAGCATTTGCAATTAAAGTATTATCATTAAGCCTTTTATAATCTTGATTCTGATTTTTGACGTCATGTTCGTCATCAATTTCACCAAATATAACCTCAATTATATCTTCCATAGTAACAATACCATGAGTGCCACCATATTCATCTAAAACAATAGCAAGATGAGTTCTGTTTTTCTGCATTTGTAAAAGTAGGTCAACAAGCTTCATAGAAGGGGCTACAAGCATTGTCTTCCTTATTAATTTAGCCAGGTTAAACTTCTCTTTACGTGCTAAAACTGGTATCAGATCCTTAATATGAATAAAGCCAAGTATATTATCTAAATCTTCTTCATAGACAATAATCCTTGTATGTGCAAAGTTACTAAAAGATTCAACAATCTCATCTAAAGTTGCAGTGCTTTTAACGGCGCAAATATCAGATCGTGGAATAATTATATGGCTAACTTTTTTGCCACCAAAATGTAGGAAATTATGAAGTATATGCTGCTCTTCTTCGCTCATTTTTTCCCGACTAGGGTTATATTCCTCAATTATTTCACTTACGGTCTCTTCAAGAGTATGTCGAGATCTAAATGTTACAAGCTTCTTTAACCAAGCTTTAAATCTGGTTCTAAATTTCTTAGGATTTTTTTTCTCTGTAGGTTTAGGTTCCAACCTACTCGGGCTAGGTTCGTCTGATAGCTTTTCGATTTTATTGGGCATATAATTCCTTAAATTATATATGGTGATGGTATGTTTAATTTATTTAAAATTTTCACTTCTAAAGCTTCCATTATCTCAGCATCACTATCTTTTTCATGATCAAAACCAAGTAAATGTAAGGTAGAATGTACAATTAGATGGGAGAAGTGATTAACAAAATTCTTTTTCTGGATCTCTATTTCTTTTTCTATTGTTTCGAAGCCAAACACTATGTCTCCAAGATATATATGGTTGTTTTCTGAGTATTTTTCAATATTTTGCCCAGATTTTATGTCATGTAATGGGAATGAAAGAACGTTTGTAGGCTTATCTTGATACCTATATTCTTTGTTTAACCTATGAATTTCCTTATTTGATTCTAAGGCAATACATAGTTCTATGCTGATATTTCTAGGTATTGATTCAATGTTATCGAATACGTTATGTAAAATACTGTTAATCCTATCAAGACTAATCTTTTCTTGGTAAGATAGCCATTTATCGTAATTCTGTAACAGTATTGGTTCAATATTCATCTTATGAGACAAATTCAATACTAATATAAGTTGTTATTTGCTATTGTTAATTCTTATTATAAGTTATTTTTTTCTATATTTAAATAGTTTTATCTTCTTTAGCTTGAAATAAAAATTCTTTGTACCAATTTTAAATCTATAAAACTCGATCAAATAAGATGACTAATTAAAACCTTTCATAATTTAATAAGCCCTAGAGGGGTGTATTTACTAATTTTATTAATGCAAGCTCAATTTTATGGCAGAAGAAGGCGAAGATCCAGAGTCTAAGACGGAAGAGCCCACGCAGCGGCGGTTAGACGACGCTTTAGAGAAAGGGCAAGTAATAAACTCCAGAGAGGTAACAAGCTTTTTCATGTTACTTGTGCTTGCTATGCTAACTGCATGGGTATTGCCTTTTACTTATAACAACACTGGCTTAATGCTAAAGTCTTTAATAGAAAATGCTCATGATATAGATATAACTGAGAAGGGTTTTAAAACTTTAATGATAGCATTATTATTCAAAGTTTTTGCCTATTCTGTAGTGCCTTTATTCGCTTTAATGGTTGCTGCTATATTATCTTCCTTTGCTCAGCAAGGGCAAATCAACTTTTCTGCAGAACCCCTAATGCCTGATCTTTCTAGAATTTCCCCTTTATCAGGTTTTAAGAAAATTTTCTCAGTTAGATCTTTTATTGAATTTTTAAAAGGTATAGTAAAAATTGCAGTAATGTTTATATGTTTATATCTTTATATAATATCGAATATCGATACGCTAGAATTCTATCAAAATATTGATTTAAGTAACTTACTTGGTAAAGCCCAAGGACTTGTTAATGGAATATTTTTAATAGTATGTATAATGATGGCGGTACTTGCAGGGGGAGATTATTTTTATCAAAGATTTGAATATTATAAATCTCTTAGAATGACAAAAGAAGAGATAAAGCAAGAATATAAACAAAGTGAGGGGCATCCTGAAGTTAAGCAGAAAATGCGCGCTCTTGGCCGTGAACGTATAAAAGGTGGTTTAAAAGCTACTATTCCACAAGCAGATGTAATCATAACAAACCCTACTCACTTCTCAATAGCTCTAAAGTATAATTCAAATATGCCTGCGCCTAAGCTTCTAGCTAAAGGGCAGGATCTTGTGGCGTTAAAGATAAGAGAAATTGCTAAAGAACATGATATACCTTTAGTGGAAAATAAGGAGCTTGCAAGAGCTTTATATGCCAATGTAGAAGTTGACGAAGAGATCCCAATTGAATATTATGAAGCCGTAGCGCAAGTTATTAGTTTTGTATATAAGCTTAAAGGCAAAAAATAAATATAATCTTCGTATTTTACCTTTGATTGCGTTACTATTCGTCTGTAAGGTACAGTCTATTGTTTTTTTAAATTCTTGAGAAAATATATGAAAAGAATATTAGTTGCCCCATCTATATTATCAGCTGATTTTGCCAGGCTTGGTGAAGAGGTGCGAGCAATAACTGAAGCGGGTGCAGATATGATCCATATCGATGTTATGGATGGTTGTTTTGTGCCTAATTTAACAATTGGGCCTGATGTTGTTAGGGCTATAAGAAAATACTCAAATCTTCCATTTGATGTCCATTTGATGATTGATTCCCCTGAAAAGTTTATAAAGCCTTTCGTAGAAGCGGGGGCAGATATTATAACTGTACATTTTGAAGCTGAGAAACATATTGATAAACTATTGACCTTAATCAAGTCCCTTAATGTTAAAGCTGGTATTTCCCTACTGCCTTCCACAAATCCACAAGTTTTAGAATATATTATTGACTATTTAGACTTAATCCTTGTGATGTCTGTGAATCCTGGCTTTGGAGGGCAAAAATTTATAGCATCGCAATTAAATAAAGTAAGAGATATTAAGAATATTTTAGATAAAAAAGCGGAGAATGTTATAATTTCGGTTGATGGGGGGGTTAATGATAAAAATGTTTCTAATATAATTGAGGCTGGCGCAAATATGATTGTGGCCGGTAGTTATATATTTAGTGACGGTAGTGATCAGTACAAAAAAAGGATAGAAATCTTAAAAAATGGGTTTAATAAATCTTAGACCCAATTAAAATGTATATTTAATTCATTTTGTCTAACTTAATTTATGAGTGCTTTGTGTACAAAATACTTGTTCAGCAATAGAATCACTGAAGATTGCTATGTCTTCACCTGAATAACCAAGTTGCTTCAAAGTTTCTTTAACTAAAGATAGTATCTGATCTCTGGCTAAACCTTTAGGGTCTCTAAGCATTCTTAAGTTTTGTTCGATTGTAGCGTTTGAAGTGTTGTTTAACATAACTTTATCCTAAATAGTAATGCTTTAACCAAAAGTTTTCTTCTAACCAAGGGATCTTCAACTTGTAAGATCATGATAGTAGGCAATTTCAATTTATACTTTATTATAAAATTTTATAATTGTCAATAACAATTTGTAAAAAAAAATAAAGTACAAAAAAAGTTAATAACAACTATTGTTTAGTTAATATGCCGCTTGTTATTTCATTTGTACGCGAATAAATTAAATTTGTATAATGCCTAAGGTATATTTAAATAATAGTATATAATTAGTATAAATAGCAAATATTTTAAACTTTAAATTGTTGCTATAAATAATATCAATGCTTAGTATACTATAAATTTTTAAATTTTGAAATAAGAATGAAAATATGGATTTAGGTCAATATTTAAAAAATATAATTCTTAGTAGGAACCTTTCAATCAGAGATTTCTCTGAAAAATCTGCGCTGTCATATGATTTAATATGTAACGCTATACATGGGAAAACAAAGAGTCCAAAGGTTCTAGCTAAAATAGCTAGAGCACTTGATATTAATCCGGATATTTTAATCGAAGCGAAAGATCTTAAAACTACAATAAATACATTTGTAGAAATTAACTCCTCAGATCAATATTATATGCTTATTAAAGAGACTATAATGAATAGACTTAAATATTTCAATGTAGAATATAAGGACGGTTTAATAAATAAAATTGCTCACTCCATATTTTATTATATAAAACAAGTTACCCAAATAGATGAGAATATTATTGAAAAAATGGTGGATGGTATTATTTTGTATGGGATAATGGAGTCAAAAATTAAGGAGAAAGAGTAAAAATGGCTATACCTAAGCAAATTATTACTTCAGGTAATGTTTATATAAAATATGAAGATGAAGATTGTATAGCTAAAGCACAAATTGGTGATATTAAACTCTATTTAAATAATGATGCTACATCAACTATTGTTGGTGACTACGAAAACATGAAATTCAGCGGATATTTTAAATGTAAAATATTCGATGGGCTTGTGTGGCATCATATGGATATTACTGAAATTTGCACTAGAGGTGAAAATAAATTTGCAAAAAAGCAAAAACCAATTGACACTGCCTATCTATGTAAATCTATAATTGAGCAACATAAAGGTACTATTTTAAATAAGACTTATCGTGGACATTTCTCGATAAAAGAATATATACCAGATCCTTATGCTCGGAGACATCCAAAGTGGAACAAGATAAAAGCCAAATCATAGCTAAAGAGTTTGAGCAAAAATTATTAAAAGATATTTTTGCTGAATCCCCTGATGAAGAGGATGAACATATTAAAACCATTCAAGAAAATGCAGAACTTAAGACTAAACTTCAGCAAATATTAGAAGGGATTGAAAGTGAAGAAGCAGGAGATATAGAAGTTGAGATTATGGAGCTTCTAGAGTCGATCATGGAAGAGATCGCTGCTGAATTCCCTGCGCAGGGCAAAGGATCTGCTGTAAGTAAAGCAAAGCTTGCAACGAAAATGAAATCTTTAAAAATACTCCTCCTTATGCAGGAAAAATATAAAGGAAAATCAGTAAATGGACAAAGCGCTGCGCAAAAAGAACAAAGGAAAAAAAGGATTCAGCATACTAAGAAACTTATTGAAAGATTTGTAATATATGAAATATATAAGATTATGAATCCTAGAAGGATAGCTGGTGAAACAAAAATTGCAAATTTTATCAACAATATGATTACCGGTGGATTGAAGCGCGCTGTGAAGTATGAAGGTGGTAAAAAACAAGATTTAGCAAAATATTCACCAGAAATGATTAAGAAATTAAATAATCAACATCAACGTATGAAGAGGAATAATTTTAAAGGGCTACAAATTTAGCATATATTTTATTTCACCAACAATTTATGAAACCTTTATTGCACATCAATTAACTTAGAAATCTTGTTTTCTATGTCATAATAACACTTAATATCCTTTTGCATAGTATGATTAGTTGTATCAGTTAATGCTGTATATATAACTTCAAGATTTATATGTAGCTCATCAAAGAAATTGCTTACTAAATTATTCTCATCATTAATCTTTGGAATGTCTAAATAAAAATTATCGCTCAAGGATTGCATAATGTAGATTATACTTGGTTCTGCTGCTACTAAAAAATGCTCCTTTGTAAATCCTTTAACATAATCAATTAACTGGCGATTAGAGCCAATGAAAGTTGCATATTCTAAAATTTGTTCTGAACATTCTGGATGAGCAAGGATTGTTGCAGAAGGATAGTTTGCTTTTGCTTTAATCAAATTTGCTACTGAGAAATTAGTATGAAAATCCTTGTAATCTAATATACCCGTCATTTTTCTTGCAAATTTTTTACTGAAATATTTTCCTAAATTTATAGAACCAATGAGCAAAATCTCTTCAGCATCATTACATTTCTCTAAAGCTTGCTCTATAGAAGAGATTGTAAATATAGAATCAGCGAAAGTTTTAAATTTATTAGGACTATTTAAATGGGCTAGAATGGAAATATTTTTATTATCTTTATTTGATTCTATAATATTAAGGACAGTTTTGAAGCTAGAATTATAGTAATCACATTTCCGTGGAAGTATGAAATCTTTTTCTGGGAATAAGTTATTTATAAGCTCTGCAACGTTATGGCTTGTAGCAAGTATTATATTTTTACTATCAGTTTCTCTCAAAAAATTAATAATTTCTGCTGTGCTTCCAATGAAATCAGCAATATCTATAACCTCTGAGTCTTGAAAATGATGTGATACTAACTTTGCTTCAAGCTTATGCTTAAGATTTAATATTTCTTCTTCTAAGTTGATTATATTGTTTATCTTACCCTTCATCTGTAAAACCCTCCGTTGCTATAAAAATTTAGCCTCAATAAAAACTATAAGGATCAATATCAATTTTCAGGCTTGCCCATGAGGGAAGCTTAATATCTTCCAGCCAGCGTTTTATTGTATCTTGTAAATTATATTTCTTATCACAGCTAATTAAAATCCTATATCTAAATTTATTCTTTAATTTATACATTAAAGAGGGAGCTGGTCCCAATATTTTTAAATTATTATTTATAGGAGCATGATTTACGATTTTCATAGCAAGGGATAAAGTTTTGCTTTCCTCTTTACCAGATATTAAAATAGCCGCCATTCTGCTAAAAGGTGGCATTGAGCTTGATTTTCTGGAAGATATTTCGTAGCTAAAAAATTTATGCTCATCATTTTCTTTTATAGCTTGCAGAATGATACTATTAGGGTGGTAAGTTTGGATATAAACTACTCCTCGTTCTTTTACTCTGCCAGCTCTCCCGCTTACTTGATTAAGCAATTGATAAGTTCGTTCAGAAGCTTTTAAATCGCCTCCGTTTAAACCAAAATCTCCATCAATAACCCCAACTAAATTGAGATATGGAAAATGATAACCTTTAGTTATTATTTGAGTCCCAACTATTATATCGATTTCATTTTTTTCGATTTTATCGAGTATTTGACGTGCTTGCTCAGGCTTTTGCATAGTATCTTTCGTAACTATTTGTATTTTATGGTTAGGGAACAATAATTCGACTTCACTAGCAATTCTCTCAACTCCTGGGCCGCAAGCAATCCAGTTCGTTTCTTCCTTACAGCTTGGACAAACTTTTTTTAAGGCAGAAACTTGCCCACAATGGTGGCATTCAAGTCTAGACTTTGATTTATGATATACAAGCCAAGCTGAACAAGAAGGGCAACTATAGCGATAACCGCAACATTTACAAAGCATTAAGGGGGCATAGCCACCGCGATTTAAG
>JAJFBM010000001.1 GCA_020697135.1 Rickettsiaceae bacterium | reverse complement strand
CTTATTGCTCCAATCGCTATGGATGAAGGTCTTCGTTTCGCTATCCGTGAAGGTGGCAGAACAATCGGTGCCGGCGTAGTCGCTAAAGTAACAAAGTAAAGATTATTATTTTAGATCCTTGAAGTATAATTTGAGGGTCTAGTTGTTTAAAAAAAATTGTAGGTTTATGATGAATAATCAAGAAGTACGTATAAAGCTTAAGTCATTCGACCATAAGTTATTAGATCAAGCTGCAAGAGATATCTCTGGTGCGGTGAAAAGAACCGGTGCAGATGTTTGTGGTCCTATACCTTTACCTACGGCAATTGAAAGATTTACAGTTAATAGATCTCCGCACGTAAATAAAAAGTCTAGAGAGCAATTTGAGATAAGAACTCAGAAAAGAGTTATAAGAATTAAATATCCTACCCCGCAAACAATTGATGCGCTAATGAAAGTTGATCTTGCTGCGGGTGTTGATGTAGAAATTAAGTTAATAGGTGCAAACCAATGAGAACAGGTATTGTAGCGAGAAAGCTTGGAATGTCTTCTTTGTTCACTGAGAAAGGTGAAAAAGTTCCGGTAACTTTATTACAGTTAGAAGAGAGTGAAGTTGTTGGGCATAAAACTCTAGCAAAAAACCGTTATGATGCTTTAGTAATTGGAACTGGTGAAGTAAAGGAAAAAAAACTGAGCAAGCCATTAAAAGTTCATTTTGAGAAAAATAATATTAAACCAAAAAGGCTTCTTAAAGAGTTTCGTATAGCAAGTGATGCTTTTGTAGAGGTTGGGCAAAAAATTACAGTAGAGCATTTTGTCGTGGGTCAATATGTTGACGTTGCAGGTGAATCTATCGGTAAAGGTTTTGCTGGTGCTATGAAGAGACACAATTTCAGAGGCTTAGAGGCTTCTCACGGTGTATCTGTATCTCATAGATCTCATGGTTCTACTGGTGGAAGGCAAGATCCAGGTAAAGTATTTAAAAACAAGAAAATGGCTGGCCATCTTGGTGCTGAACGTGTGACAACACAGAATATTAAAGTTGTTGCTATTGATGCAGAGAATAATGTCATTATGGTTAAAGGAAATGTACCAGGAGCAGAAAATTCAATGGTAGAAGTAACGGATGCTGTAAAAAGACCGCTACATGCCAATGCTCCTTATCCAACTTATAATGGAAGTGCAGCTTAACAACAGTTAGAGCGCAAGTTTGTAGGTAAAATATGAAAGCGAAAGTTTACGATATAAATAATAAAGAAATAGATACTGTTACGTTAAAGGAAAGTGTCTTTGGCTTAGAAGTAAGACCTGATCTTATTAAAAGAGTTATAGATTGGCAAAGGGCTAAAGCTATGGCTGGTACTCATAAAACAAAAACCGTTTCTGAAGTATCAGGTACAACCAAGAAGCCTTTTAAGCAGAAAGGTACGGGTAATGCGAGACAAGGTTCTCTTCGCTCAGCACAAATGAGAGGGGGTGGGGTTCCTCATGGTCCACAAGTAAGATCTCATGCTATTAAGTTACAGAAGAAAGTTAGAAAGCTTGGTCTATGCCACGCATTATCATCAAAGATCAGTGATAATAAATTATTTATTTTAAATAATATTGATCTTGAAAATAATAAAACAAAATCGCTAAATGCTTTCTTAAGTAAGTTTGAAGGAAAAAGTTTCTTTATTATAGGTTCAGATGTGCTCAATGATAATGTTAAGCAAGCTGCAATGAATCTATCTAATGTTGTTGCTGTACCTCAAATTGGCGCCAATGTATATGATATTATTAAGCATGACGTAGTTATAATAGCAAAAGATGCTGTTAAAACTTTAGAAGAGAGGTTAACATATGCAGTACTATGATGTCATTAGAAAGCCAGTGCTTTCAGAAAAATCTATAATGATGAATGAGCAATCAAAATATGTTTTCGTTGTAGATAAAAGATCAACTAAAGACACTGTTAAACAAGCAGTTGAAAACATATTTGGTGTTAATGTCAATAAAGTTAACATAATGAATGTTAAAGGTAAGACCAAAAGATTTAAAGGAACAATAGGCAGAACCTCTGATTATAAGAAAGCTGTGGTTACTTTAAATAAAGGTCAAGAAATTGATTTATCAGGGAGTATTAAATAATGGCTCTAAAAACATTTAGTCCTGTTACGCCATCTCTTCGTGAATATGTACAGGTAGATAGAACAGGTCTTTGGAAAGGAAGACCGCATAAAGCATTAACAGTAGGCTTAAAAAAGACCGGCGGTAGAAATAACCTTGGTAGAACTACTTGCTGGAATAAAGGTGGTGGTCATAAAAGATTACTTAGAGTAATTGATTTTAAAAGAAATAAATTTGATATAGTAGCCACTGTTGAGAGAATCGAATATGATCCTAACAGGACGGCTTATATTGCTCTTGTAAAATATGATGATGAAACAGTTTCTTATATTTTAGCTCCGCAGAAATTAAACGTTGGTGATAGAATAGTATCAAGTGACACTGCTGATATTAAGCCAGGTAATTCATTACCTCTTAAGTTTATGCCAATTGGTACAACAGTTCACAATGTAGAGATGAAACCTGGTAAAGGTGGGCAAATAGCAAGATCTGCAGGTGGTTATGCGCTACTTGCTGGTAAAGATTCAGGATATGCTCAGTTAAAGCTTCGTTCTGGTGAAATAAGGCTTGTTCCACTAGAATGTAGAGCAACAATTGGTGTTCTTACGAATGCTGAACATCAAAATGAGAATCTAGGTAAAGCTGGTAGATCAAGATGGCTTGGTAGAAGACCTGTAGTTAGAGGTGTTGCGATGAACCCAGTTGATCACCCACATGGTGGTGGTGAAGGTAAAACTTCAGGTGGTAGACATCCAGTAACTCCATGGGGTAAAAAGACCAAGGGTAAGAAAACAAGGAAGAATAAGGCTACATCGAAGTATATTCTTAAGAGAAGGAAATAATCTTTAAGGTAATAATATGGCTAGATCAGTATGGAAGGGACCATTTGTAGATGGTTACCTCTTAAATAAAGTACAAAAACAAATGGAAAGTGGAAGAACCGAGCTCATTAAAACTTGGTCAAGAAGATCTACTATTATACCAGCGTTCGTAGGTTATACATTCGCAGTGCATAATGGAAATAAATTTATTCCTGTTGCAGTTACTGAAGAAATGGTTGGTAGAAAACTAGGTGAGTTTGCTCCAACTCGTACTTTCTATGGGCATGGTGCTGATAAAAAAGTAAAGAGAAAGTAATATGAAAAGCAAAAATACTAACTCAGCAAAAGCTATTTTAAAAATGGTTAGGATTAGTCCTAGGAAACTTAATTTAGTTGCAAGCTCTATTAGGAATGTGAAAGCATCTGAAGCATTAGTTCAGTTAACTTTTATGAAAAAGAGAATTGCTAGAGACGTTAAGAAATGCGTGCAATCAGCTATTGCTAATGCTGAAAATAATTATGGACTTGATATTGATAGTCTTGTGATTTCTGAAGCAACAGTAGGTAAAGCTTTAGTTATGAAAAGAATGATGCCTAGAGCACGTGGTAGGGCTGCTGGAATAAAGAAGTTTTTCAGTAACTTATATATTACTGTATCAGAAGTTGAGGGAGAATAATAATGGGACAAAAAGTTAATCCTAACGGCCTTAGAGTTGGGCCAACATTACTAAAGAACTGGGATTCTATTTTTTATGCTGAAGCTAAATATGGTGATTACTTAATCCAAGATATTAAGATTAGAAAGCTTATAAATAAAGAATATGCTCAAGCCCAAGTTAGTAGAGTTATTATTGAGAGACCTTCAAATAAAAATATAGTTGTATCTATTCATGTGCGTAAGCCAGGAGTAATAATTGGTAAAAGTGGCGCTGATATAGAAAAACTTAAAAAACTAATTGCCAAGATAAGTGAAGGCGATATCTTCATTAATGTTCATGAAGTGAAAAAGCCTGATATGGATGCAACTCTTATAGCTAAAACTGTAGCCCTTCAGCTTGAAAAAAGAGGTTCTTTTAGAAGAGCAATGAAGAAGGCAATGCAATCTTCTATGAAGCAAGGTGCAAAAGGTATAAGAATTAGTTGTTCAGGAAGACTTGGTGGAGCTGAGATTGCTCGTACTGAATGGTATAGAGAGGGAAGAGTTCCTTTACATACTTTAAGAGCTGATATTGAATACGCAACAGCCGAAGCTAATACAACATATGGTGTAATTGGTGTAAAAGTTTGGGTATATAAAGGCGATCATATTGAAGCAAGAAAAAAATCGTAAATATTGATTTTTAACAATTATTGGATGAATTATTATGCTAGCCCCAAAGAAGCAAAAATTTAGAAAAGCCCAGAAAGGTAGGGTTCCACCAAAGGCAAAAGCAGGTACAACCTTAGCTTTTGGGGAGTTTGGCTTGAAAACACTTGATGCAACAAGAATTACTGCTAGGCAAATTGAAGCAGCAAGAAGAGCAGCTGTAAGATATATGAAAAGACAAGGGAAACTTTGGATTAAAATATTTCCAGATCTTCCTGTATCAAAGAAACCTGCAGAAGTAAGGATGGGTAAGGGTAAGGGTGCGCCTGAGTTCTTCGCTGTGCGTGTATCGCCTGGTAGAATCCTTTTCGAGATTGATGGAGTAACTGAAGAAGTTGCGAAAATTGCTCTTGAGCTTGCTAGTGCAAAACTTCCTGTAAGAACAAAAATAGTAAGGCGTTATGAGTAAGAAAACGAAAGTCAATAATTCTACTGATTTACAAAATGAAATTGTAGAAGCAAAAAAAGAGCTTTTTAAGTTAAGAATTCAAAAGTCTCTAGGTGAGCTTAAAAATACAAGTTTATTTTCTAATTTAAGAAAGAAAATTGCTAGAGCAAAGACAAAAATTAATAGTTTAAACGCGGAGTAATAGTATGCCTCGTAGGATTTTGCAAGGTGTTGTAGTAAGCAATAAAAATGAGAAGACCTTGACAGTAAAGGTGGAAAGAAGATTTAAACATCCTTTATACCATAAAACTGTTAGGCTTTCTAAAAAATATGCAGTGCACAACCCTGATAATAAGTACAATGAAGGTGACACAGTCAGAATAATTGAGACTCGTCCAATTTCTAAGACTAAGAAATGGCAAGTTTTAGCTGAATAAACCTTTGACAAATCTCTAAATATTATATATTTTCTAACTTCACAAAAGTTAAATACGTGGTGTATTATGATACAAATGCAAACTATATTGGATGTTGTGGACAACTCCGGTGCTAAAAAAGTTATGTGTATAAAAGTGCTTGGTGGTTCTCATCATATGATAGCAGGTGTTGGCGATGTAATAGTCGTATCAATTAAGGAAGCTATACCGCACGGAAAAGTAAAAAAAGGTGACGTTCATAAAGCTCTTATTGTGAGAACAAAAAAGGGTGTTAAAAGATCGGATGGCAGTACAATTACTTTTGATACTAACGCTGTAGTGTTATTAAATAAGCAAGGTGAGCCTTTGGGTACAAGGGTATTTGGTCCTGTAACTAGAGAGCTTAGAGCAAAGAAATTCTTAAAAATTGTTTCTTTAGCTGAAGAGGTGTTATAATGAATAGAGTAAAAAAGAACGATCACGTAGTGGTTGTTACTGGTAAAGACGCTGGTAAAAAAGGAAATGTTTTAAAAGTTCTTCTTAAAGAAGATAAAGTCCTTGTTCAAGGGGTAAATATTGTATCTGTGCATACTAAACCAACTCAGACTACTGAGGGGGGGATAGTTAAAAAGGAAATGCCAATACATATTTCTAATATAGCATTAGTTGATCCTAAAACTGGTCAAGGAACAAAGGTTTCATTTAAAAATGTTGATGGTAAAAAGGTAAGAGTAGCTAGAAAATCTGGCGAAATTATCGACAAGGAGTAGTTATGTTACCTCGTTTTAAAGATTTATATCTTAATAAAATTAAAGATGAATTGAGCAAAGAATTTAAATATTCTAATGTTCATGAGATGCCTAAGCTTGAGAAAATTATTATCAATATGGGTGTTGGTGAAGCAGTAGCTGATTCAAAGGTTATCAATAATGCTGTAAATGATCTTACATTAATATCGGGTCAGAAGCCTATTGTTACTAAAGCAAAAAAATCTATTGCTACTTTTAAACTTAGAGAAGGAATGAAGATAGGTTGCAAGGTAACATTAAGAAAAGATAGAATGTATGATTTTATTGAAAGGCTTGTGCTTGTTGCCTTACCGCGTATTAAAGAATTCAAGGGGTTTTCTTCTAAAAGCTTTGATGGAAGAGGTAATTTTTCTTTCGGTGTTAAAGAGCAGATAGTATTTCCTGAAATAAACTATGATAAAATTGATACCGTAAGAGGTATGAATATTACTATAGTAACATCAGCAAAATCTGATACGGAAGCGAAAGCTTTACTTGCAGGTTTTAATTTACCCTTCTATAACTAGATTTAAAAAAGAAAGGACAGAGATGGCAAAGTTAAGCTCGGTAAAAAAGAATGAGAAGAGACAAAAAATGGCTAGTAGCTTGAAGGCTAAAAGACAGTCGTTAAAAGAACAAATTTATAATAAAGAATTACCTTTAGACGAAAGATTTAGTCTAGTGTTAAAATTAGCATCTTTACCAAGAAATTCTTCGAAAACAAGAGTTCGTAATAGATGTGAGTTAACAGGAAGACCTAGAGGTTATTATAAGAAATTTAAGCTCTCAAGAAATATGTTAAGAGAGCTTGCGGGTCAGGGGCAAATTCCTGGTCTGCGTAAAGCAAGTTGGTAATAAAAGTAGAGAGTACCATTATGTCAATGACAGATACTATAGCTGATATGTTAACTAGAATTAGAAATGCTCAACAAAGCAAACTAATTGCGGTTGATATACCTTATTCAAAAATGAAAGTTAATATATTAGATGTATTAGTTGAAGAAGGTTATGTTCAATCTTATGAAGTTGCAGAGCTTGGAAATAATAAGAAAAATATTGAAGTTAGTCTTAAATATTTTAATTATGGCAAGCCTGTAATCCAGAAGATTATTAGGGAATCTAAACCTGGTAAAAGAATGTACTCATCAATTGAAAGCTTAAAAGGCTATTATAACAATATGGGTATATATATACTTTCCACTTCTAAGGGCGTTGTATCAGATAGAAAAGCAAGGCAGCTTGGTGTTGGTGGTGAAGTTATTTGTAAAGTATTTTAAACGGTAAAAAATATGTCAAGAGTCGGAAAATTACCAGTAAATATACCGAGTGGTGTTAATGTTGCAATAGAAGGCTTAACAGTATCTGTTGAAGGACCTAAAGGTAAACTTTCAAGGGAGTTCGCTGGGAAAATCGCTATTACCAAAGAAGATAATGCAATTTCTGTTCAACCAATTGATGATAGCAAAAAAGCTAGAGCAATGTGGGGTACTGCAAGAAGTATTATTAATGGAATGGTAAAAGGGGTTAAAGATGGTTTTACTGAAGAGTTAGAGGTTAATGGTGTTGGTTACAGAGCAATAATCAAGGGCCCATATCTTAATTTAACCCTTGGTAAAAGTCATAATACCAAAATTGAGATTCCAGCAAATATAAAAGTTGAGACTCCTAAGCAAAATATTATTATTTTAAGCTGTGCTGATAAGCAAAAACTTGGCCAATTTGCAGCCAATATAATAAAACAAAGACCACCAGAGCCATATAAAGGTAAAGGTATTAAAATGAAAGGACAATATGTCCAAAGAAAAGAAGGCAAGAAAAGCTAAGGGTAAAGTGAACTATGCGTAATCCAAGAAAAAGATTTGAAGTAAGAAGGCAAAGAACTAGAACAAAAATCTCTGAAGTATCTAATAGACTTAGACTTACAGTATTTAAATCTAATATGCACTTACATGCCCAAATAATAGATGACAATAATTCTTATACACTCGTTGCAGCATCTACCACTGAGAAAGATTTAAAGCAGCAAAATAAGTCTAATTGTAATAAGCAAATGGCGGAAAAACTAGCAGATGTTCTTGCAAAAAGAGCAGCAAAAAAAGGTATTTCTAAAGTAGTATTTGATAAAGGCGGATATAAGTTCCATGGTGTTATACAAGTTTTTGCTGACGCTATGAGAAAAGAATTAGATTTTTAAAGGTATAAACTATGAAAGGCAATAAAAATATTTCTGATGAATCAATTGTTGAAGATATCGTTGACGTCAGTAGGGTTACTAAAGTAGTAAAAGGTGGTAGAAGATTCTCTTTCTCAGTATGTTTAATTGCTGGTAACCAAGATGGTATGGTTGGATATGGTCATGGTAAAGCCAAAGAGGTACCTGAAGCAAAAATCAAGGCATCTCAAGATGCTAGAAAAAGCTTGATTAAAATTCCTTTATATCAAGGAAGAACTATTCATCATGATGTTGTTGGTAGAAGTGGGTCAGGCCATGTACTTCTTCGTCGTGCAATGCCTGGTACTGGTATTATTGCCGGTGGTCCAATGAGAAAAATTTTAGAATGTCTTGGTATCAAAGATATCGTAGCAAAGTCACTTGGCTCGTCAAATACATATAATATGATTGCTGCGACATTTGATGCTTTACAAAATCTTAATTCGCCAAAGATGATTGCTGATAAGCGTGGAATTAAACCAACTGAAGTTTCAGCTAATGCTAAACCTAAGAAGGCAGAATAATTATGAAAAAAAATAGCTCAAATACTATAAAAGTTACACAGATTGGTAGTCCTATTGGAAGAAATGCTAAACAACAGCAGACTTTAATAGGCCTTGGGTTAAACAAAATGCATAGAACTAGAGAGTTAAAGAATACACCTGAAACTCAAGGGATGATTAATAAAGTCAAACACCTAGTTAAAGTAGAATCAATATAAAGACTAAAGGAATTAGTTATGTACTTAAATACACTTTATAATTTAGATGGCTCTAGAAAAAAGAAAAAAAGAGTAGGTAGAGGCATCGGTAGCGGTAAGGGTAAAACTTGCGGTAGCGGTGTAAAGGGGCAAAAAGCTCGTGCTGGTGTTGCTATAAAAGGTTTTGAGGGTGGTCAAATGCCACTAATTTTTAGGCTTCCTAAGAGAGGGTTTCACTGTATTTCTACAGAAAAATATTTACCAATAAACCTTAGTGTAATTAAAGATCTAGTCAATAGCCAGCTGATTGAAAAAGGTGCTAGAGTTGATGCTGAACTTCTTGTTAAGCTTGGTATTATTAAAAATACAAATAATAAAGTTAAACTTTTAGGCAGTGAAACATTATCAGCTCAGCTTACTTTTGAATTAGATGCTTATTCTAAAACAGCAAAAGAAGCATTAGAAAAATCTGGCTGTAACATATTGTAATTTTAAAAAAATGAAGCAGTACTCTAAAAACTCTTATGATGAGTTGATCAAAAAAATTCTATTTACTATTTCAATTTTAATAGTATGTAGGTTTGGTTCTTATATACCAATACCAGGTATAGACTCTCATGCGTTGAATGTATTAACACAGCAAAACCAAAGTGGCATACTTGGTATGCTTAACCTTCTATCAGGCGGTTCGCTTGGAAGAATGTCGGTATTTGCACTTGGCGTTATGCCATATATTACTGCTTCTATTATATTACAATTATTATCTGTTGCGCTTCCTATGCTTGAAACTTTAAAGAAAGAAGGCGAAACTGGAAGAAAGAAAATTAATCAATATACTCGCTATCTAACAGTAATGCTTGCTGCAATCCATGCCTACGGAGTTTCGTCAGGTTTAAATCAAATAATAACTCCAGCAGGGCCGATAGTTATATTAGAAACAGCTTACTTTAAAATGAGTGCCATGATCACGCTCTCAGTTGGTACAATACTTTTAATGTGGTTGGGTGAGCAAATTAATGCAAGAGGTATAGGAAATGGTACTTCACTTATAATATTTGCTGGTATAGTTTCTTCTGTGCCTAGTTCCTTTGCAGGTATTTTTGAATTAGCAAGAACTGGCCTAATATCTTTCAGCGTTGTTGGTATTGTTATTTTATTTACTTTGTTAACTTTGATTACAATAATATTTGTTGAAAGAGCGCAAAGAAAAATTACTGTACAATATCCTAAGAAGCAAGTAGGCAATAAAATTTATGGTGGCGACACTACACATATGCCACTTAAACTTAATACGGCTGGTGTAATACCTCCAATATTTGCTAGTTCATTATTATTGTTTCCTTTAACAATTGCAAAATTTTCGCAAGGTAATGTGCCATTTCTTGATAATATCGCGTATTATTTGGATCATGGTAAACCTTTATATTTGTTGTTATATTCTTTATTAATAGTATTTTTTAGCTTTTTCTATACAGCTATAGTGTTTAATTCTGAAGAAACAGCAAATAATTTGAAAAAATATGGTGCTTTTGTTCCTGGTAGACGACCTGGAGCTCACACATCTGAATATTTTGATTATGTTCTAACGCGACTTACTGTGCTTGGTTCAATATATTTAACAATTATATGTTGCTTGCCGGAAGTGATAATGAGTAAATATTCAATATCGCTTGCCTTAAGTGGATCAAGCTTCTTAATTTTGGTAAATGTAATTATTGATGTATTTACACAAATTCAGTCATATCTCTTTAGCATGAGATACGAAGGTCTTGTGAAAAAAATGAAATTATCTGAAAGGAAGATTTAGAGAATGATAATAATTCTACTAGGTGCGCCTGGCTCTGGAAAAGGTACTCAGTCAAGTTTATTAGTAGAATCATTAAATGCGTTACATATTTCTACAGGTACGATACTTAGACAAGAAATAACGCAGAAAACTGCTCTTGGTCTAGAAGTCGAGTCTGTCATAAAAGCGGGTAAATTAGTTTCCGATGATTTAATTAATAAAATCATCGATAAACAATTAAGATCTATAGAATTAGAGACTGTTAATGTTATTTTGGACGGATATCCTAGAAACTTAAGTCAGGCAAAGTTTTTAGATAAATCTGTTCAAGATAATTTAAGAGTAATTTATTTAAAACTCAGTGATGATGAGCTAATAAAAAGATTAAGTGGTAGATTCTCTTGTCCAACTTGTCAAACTATTTACAATAAGTATTTTGATAAGCCCAAAATGGACGAAGAATGTAACAAATGTGGTAAAGTTCAATTTGTTATCCGTGCTGATGATAATGAACAAACTGTAGTTAATAGGTTAAATGAATATAAACAAGAGACCGAGCCCTTAATCAATTACTACTTAGATAAAGGTGTTTTATCTGAAGTGGATTCTAAAAAAGAGAAGAGTGAAATCTGTCAAGAAATTCTGAAGCTTTTAAAAAAAGCTTGACTTTGTAGCAGATTTTCTTAATATGCACATACTATAACTTAAAACATTTGGAGATATATAGTGGCTAGAATTGCAAATGTTAATATTCCAGCAAATAAAAGACTAGTTATTAGCTTAACTTACATTTATGGAATAGGAGATAATGCAGCTGAAAAAATCTGTAAAGCTGCAGGCGTTGACGTAAGTAAACGTGTAAGAGATTTAACTGATCAAGAGCTCATAAAGCTTAGAACCATTATCGAAAAGGATTTTACTGTAGAGGGAGATCTTCGTAGAGAGGTGCAGTTAAATATTAAGAAAAAAATGGATATTAAGTGCTATCAAGGTATTAGACATATGAGGAAATTACCTGTGAGAGGCCAAAATACTCATTCAAATGCAAGGACACGTAAAGGTAAAGCTGTGGCTATTGCTGGTAAAAAGAAAGTAACTAAATAATTAAAGCATGATTATGAGTGTACAAAATAAAAAATCTTCTGTTAAAAAGAAAAACGTAACCTTAGGCGTAGTTCATATTCAAGCAACTTTTAACAATACTATTGTTACATTTACGGATATTTATGGCAACGTAATTTCTGCAGCGTCAGCAGGGCAGCAATATAACGGTGCAAAAAAATCTACACCCTATGCTGCACAGATAACTGTTGATAGAGCATCTTCTGTTGCTGCTGAACATGGTATGAGAACTTTATCTATTAAGATTAAAGGTGCTGGAAATCAGCGTGAAGCAGCTCTAAGAGCCGTTATGAATCAAGATTTTATTGTAACGTCTATTACTGATGTGTCGCCTGTTCCGCATAATGGATGCAGAGCTCCTAAGAGAAGAAGAGTCTAATAAATAGGCTAGCACAATAACTGGAGAAATATAATGCTTTCGCTAAATAAAAATTGGAACTCATTAATAAAGCCGTCAAAAGTTGCATCAGATCTCTTAACTGAGAATGGAAATATAGCGCAATTTACAATTGAACCGCTTGAAAGAGGTTTTGGCATAACCATTGGTAATGCTTTAAGAAGAGTATTGCTTTCATCGCTTCAGGGGGCAGCGATAACATCTTTAAGGATACCAGGCGTAGTTCATGAGTTCTCATCTGTAAGTGGTGTGCGTGAAGATATAGTTGATATTATACTAAATGTAAAATCAATCGTAGTTAACATGCAAACAGAAGAGAAAAGAGTTCTTCGTGTTAATGCTGTTGGTCCTTGTACAGTTACAGCGGGCATGATTGAAACTGGTCATGATGTAGAAATATTAAACCCTGAGCAACCTATCTGTACTTTAGCTAAAGGTGCTACTCTTGAAATGGAATTTGTAAGTGAAGTTGGTAAAGGTTACGTTCCAGCAGCATCTGCTCGTGAGAAAGATCTGCCATTAGGTGTCATTCCAATTGACGCTCTATTTAGCCCCGTAAAGAAGGTAGCTTACAAGGTTGAAAATACTCGTATTGGTCAAGTAACAGATTATGATAAGCTAAAGCTTACAATTGAAACAAATGGAACTATAACTCCTGAAATTTCTTTAGCACTCGCTGCAAGAATTTTACAAGATCAATTACAACTATTTATCGTATTTGATGAAACTGAAGATGATAAGAAAGAAAAACTAGAGGAATTGCCATTCGATCCAGTATTACTTAAGAAAGTTAATGAACTTGAGCTTACTGTGAGATCATATAATTGTTTAAAAAGTGCTAATATCGTATATATCGGTGATCTTGTTATCAAGACAGAAGCAGAAATGCTTAAAATGCCAAATTTTGGTCGTAAGTCTTTAAATGAGATAAAAGAAATATTATCTAGATTCTCTTTAAGATTCGGTATGGATGTCGTTGGCTGGCCTCCAGAGAATATCGAGGATCTTGCTAAAAAATACGAAGAACCATATTAGTAGTAAAACTTCATAAAGTAAGGTTAAAAATATGCGCCATAATTTAAAAGGACGTAAGTTAAACGTAACAAGTAGCCATAGAAAAGCAATGTTTGCAAATATGGCAGTAGCATTAATTATGCATGAGCAAATTAAAACTACATTGCCTAAAGCAAAAGAACTTAGACCATATGTAGAGCGTCTTGTTACTATTGCAAAGAAAGGTGATCTTTCTGCTCGTAGAAGAATAATTTCTATCATTAAAGATATAAAAGCTGCTGATAAATTAATCTCAATACTTGGAACAAGATATAAGGCTCGTAATGGTGGTTATACAAGAATTATCAAAGCGGGCTTCAGATTCGGTGATATGGCATCAGTTGCATATATTGAATTTGTAGAAAGAGATATTACAGCAAAAGGTAGTATTACTCCAAGAGTATCTACTGAGCAACAAGTTGAACAAGAATAAGTAGGTTTAAAATGGCAAATCATAGTTCTGCAAAAAAAGCTTATAGGCAAACAGTAAAGAGAACATTAATTAACAAAAGTAGAAAAAGTATGATTAGAACTTTTGTTAAGAAGGTTGAACTTGCAATTAGTTCAGGTTCTCAAGCTGAAGCAACAGAGGCATTAAAAGTAGCCCAATCTGAAATCATGAAAGGTGTAAAAAATAATGTATTTAAATTGAATACTGCTTCTAGAAAAATCAGTAGGCTTTCACAAAAAATAAAAAACTTAGCTTAATTTATTAAGTAAAGGACCTTAAAGTAATGCGCTTTAGCTTAAAATTAATAATATTAATCATGACTACATTATTAGTAAATTCAGAAACTGCGCTTGCAGAGGTGAATATGACAGACAGTGATACATTGGAAATGAGTTTAAAAAATGGCTCTGTTATAATTAAGCTAAAGCCGAATCGTGCTCCTAAACATGTTGCTAGAATAAAAGAACTTGCAAAACAAGGCTTTTATAATGGAGTTGTATTTCATCGTGTTATCGATGGATTCATGGCTCAAACCGGAGATCCAACTGGTACAGGCATGGGTGGGTCTGGCCAAAAAATCTCTGCTGAATTTAATGTTGAAAAACATGTAAGAGGAACTGTTTCAATGGCAAGAGCGATGGATCCTAATTCTGCAGACAGTCAATTTTTTATATGTTTTAAGGATGCTCCTTATCTTGATGGTAATTATACAGTATTTGGGGAAGTAATTTCAGGAATGGAATTCGTTGATCTAATTAAGAAAGGCAATCCTCAAAATAATGGTACAGTGGAAAATCCTGATAAAATCATTTCCTTAAGGCTTTTATCTCAAGAAGAAGCTAAAAAATATAGCAATTAGTATATTATGCGTACAAAATTTGAAGAAATATTATCTTTAATTTTAAAGATCATAATTTGTATAGCATTAATAATTACAGCATATTTTATTTATCGAAATCTTACCTCTCTACAAAAAAAATATTTATCATTGAAGCATTATAAAAAAGTTACTGAAAATTCAGTTTTTTATCTTCCGCTTCCTAGTTCTATACCTTTAGAACATCTTTCATCTTTAGACTTGTTAAATAAGAATTCTTTAGCCATTGGTAAAGAGGAGATGAAGAGGCATAAAATTGTTATATCGGGAATTGCAAGAGATAACTCCAAGGATCTCCCAGTTATGATGAAACATATTGAACATATTGGTAATGCATTTGCTGATTATCGTGTAGTTATTTTTGAAAATGATTCTGTAGACGGTACTAAAGCTATATTACACAATTGGAAAACGCTTAATAAAAGAGTAAATATCCAAGCTAAAGATTTTAAAAATACAAAACGACCAAACATTAAATTTATGGCAGATATTAGAAACAGATATCTTGATACAATCAATGCTGATCCTAAATACAAAGAATTTGATTTATTAATGGTGATTGACATGGATATGTCTTATGGTATTGATATCAGAGCGTTACAGGATAGTTTTAGTAAATTTAATAGATGGGATGCAGTGTGTTCAAACGGCATAAGTAATAAAAAAGGTGAAATGTACGATATGTTTGCTTTCCGTAACGAAGAGTTTCCATGGAAGCCTGAAGATGCCCCTATAACGTATGGGAGTAAAATATTAAATAAAGGACAAAGAGCTTACCCTATAAACTCAGATTTGATTCCTGTCGATTCATGTTTCGGTGGTATGGCATTATATAAGCGGAATTATATTAAAGGGTGTAAATATGATTCTATTAATAATGATTGTGAACATATTCATTTTCATCAATGTATAAAAGAGAAAAATAATGGCAAAATGTTTATGAATCCTTCACAGGTAATAAGATATTCCCATTATAATGATGCTGAATAAGAATGATTACAAGTATTTAATTATTATATTAAATTTTCCTTACATAACAGGAATTAAAGTCATATAATATATAAAAGAATATTTTAAATTATATGAAAAATAAATTATATATTAAATCTGTTATTGTTCTTTTAACGACTCTACTTATAGCCTCTCTTACTGTTATCTATTTTAAACAACAAAAACTCTTATTTATTTCTAGGGAACTTAAATCTATAAAGAGAAACAACCTTGTCTATTTACCTTCTCCAGAAAATATTCCCCTAGAACAATTGAAGTTGCTTGATACCCTAAACAAATCAGCCTTAGCCCATGGTAAGGATGTTATGGCTCAACATAAAGTGGTGATATGTGGTATTGCGCGTGATAATGCTGAAGATTTAAGTGTCTTAATGAAACATATAGAGCATATTGGTCAGAACTTTTTGGACTATCGTATTGTGATATTTGAAAATGATTCAAAAGATGGAACAAAGGCAATTCTTCAAAATTGGCAGCGGCAGAACCAAAAGGTCAATATCCAGTCCAAGGATTTTAAAAATACAAAGCGGCCTAATATAAAATTCCTTGCAGATATAAGAAATAATTATCTCGAGATAATAGACTCAGATATAGAGTATAATGACTTCGATATTTTAGCTGTAATTGATATGGATATGTCTTATGGGTTTGATATACGAGGTATTGAGCATAGTTTTAGTAAATTTGACCAATGGGATGCAGTTTGTTCAAATGGTATATTTAATAAAAAAGGCCAAATGTATGATGTATTTGCTTTCCGTAATGAAGAATTTCCAATGAAGCCATCAGATAATCCCAAAAAATACTGGACAGAAATAATATACAAAGCCAAAAAAGCTTACCCTGTAAATTCAGATTTAATCCCTGTTGATTCATGTTTTGGAGGTCTTGCATTTTACAAGCGTAAATTTATAAAATCCTGCCGCTATGATTCAATTGATGATGATTGTGAACATGTATTATTCCATCAATGCTTAAGAGAGAAAAATGGTGGAAGAATGTTTATGAATCCAGCTCAAGTTATTAAATATTCTGATTATAAAGACTAAGAATAAATCCAAAGGTAATACTTAAACTTAAGCTGGTCTTTAATTGTATAAATTACTTTTTGGTTAGATGCGTTGAGATCAACATACATTAGCTCACCAACAAGTAATTTATACGTTAAACAGTTTGTACAATTCCTAAAATTCTATGCGCAGCCCTTAAACTTAGCTATCATAAAGTCCTGAATCCTGTCCAGGAAGTTTTGCATCCATTTCTTCTGATTTTAAGGCCTCATCCATAATGGTAGCTTGAGTCGCCTCAGTAACTTCCATTGCAGGTATATTAAGTTCCAAAATCTGCGATGAACTAGTCTGTTTTATACTGCAGATTCTCTCAACAGTTTTTAAAAGTAATTCAGCATCTATGGCAATATTCCGTAGCAATGAAATCTCAATTTCAGGAAACATATCCTTAGAATCTAATTTAGGAAGCTTCTCTTTATTCATCGCCTCTAATTTGTATTCTTGAATAGCTTTCATAAATATTGATTGTATATTTAATTGAGCTGGATGCTTTATTATTGGTATTGTATCCTTGTCTTTGTTCCGATCTTCTTCCTGTAACTGATGAGCAATTTTATTGCCAAGAATTCTGAATTTATCTAGCGACTTTACTTTCTTTAGAGGATGTTCTTCCGATAGTGCTTTCTGATAGATTCCAATTGCGCATATACTCATCTTCATAGCATCGATTTCTACTCTACCATTTTCTTTTAGGTCCCTTAACTCATTAGCAATACCGCTTGATTTATTAAATGGAGCATAAAAGCTTTTTATATTATTAAGCTCCTTCTTAATATAACTTACAATTTCAGAATCGCTATAAGCATGCTTTTCAATATAAAAACCATAGGCATTTTGTAATAAAATAATAGGTTTTTGTTCAATATTAACATTATCCTCTAAACTACTTAATTTACCAACTATGTCTTGCGCTATTAATGCTTTACATAAATTAAAAAGCTTATTTCTATTTTCAAGCAATGATAAATTATGTCTAACGCTATCTCTGATCTGGCATGCTATTTTAATATCTAATATTTTAGTACTAATAAGCGTATTATAATCTGTAGCATCTGGTAAATCCTTGAAATGACATAGAGACTCATTAAGCCTTAGTAGATTATATCTTATAGCTGCAGCGTACTTAGTTATATTTTCAGTTCCTTTCAACGGCAATGCTTCCTTATATAAGGTGTCCAAATTAATAGCTAGCTGTTTTGCTATATTAATAGAGCGTTGATACTCTTCGGAAATTTTAAAGTAAGTTTCTTTTTGCGGTGGAGAAGTCGTTTTATCGAACTCAGGAACGATTTTCGCAGGAGTAGTAAAACTATCCAATGCTTTAAGCTGTGCTTGTGTTGCTGATTTTGCTTGTTTCCTTGGCAAAAACTTATCATCAATAAAAGGAACGTTAGGAGCAGGTTTGTCATTTTCTCCCTCTGAACTTCCTTTATCAGGCGCAGGCGGATTATTAAAACCAGGTTTCTTTTCATCATCAGAAGGAGGCTTGGCACCGTTGTTTTGCTTTGCTTTTTCTGAGATTTTCTGCTTGAAAGTAAGGGGGGTGCTTTTCTGTTTAAGTGGCGCTTCAGCTAGCACATCATATTGTTCCTTATATTCTTTTAAGAAATACTTCATGAAACTTTTTGCGCCTTCAGCTTTTCTTTCTAAAGACCATAAGATATTGCCTAAATTATCTTTTTCATGAGCATTAAGTAATAATTCAAATATTTCTTTAGCAAAAGCTCTATTATAAGAGTTATTGTTATTATTATTTTCCTCTACATGAGTATAAGCATATAAAGTCAATGCTGCAATATGCTCTGCTAATAGTTGCCCACCAATATCTACGGCTAATAATTTAAAAATGGATTTATCCTTTTTTTGTAAAGATCTTTCGAGTAGCCCATAAACCGCTGCAGAGTCATTAGTAATATCAATAGTTGCGCACAGATCTTGAAGTATATTGACTCTTTCTAAACTAATTGCTGCTTCAAATATCTCATGTGCAAAATTAGTAATTTGATCTTTATAACTTTTAAGGATTAATAAGAAACAAGTATTATGTCCTTTATTTAAAGCTATTTTTAATACATATTTTAAAGTATGGTTATCTACTTCTATTAGTCCATCCTCTGTTAAAATTCCATCTTCAACTTGTTTAATAAAGAGATAATCTTCAATTCTAGGGTTAGAAGTATTTTGTTTTAAGAGATTTATTTCCTGAATTAGTATATCGATATTATCTTCTAAGTCTTTTAAGATAGAAGGGTTTAATTTAAGCCAATTAATTAATAAAGGAGTTTCCAGAAGCTTTTGTAAAAATTCTTTAGAGGACTCTAAAATTTTATCAAATTCGATAGTATCTTTTAGTTCTATAAATTCAGCTACTTTACGCCTTAGAAACTTTTCTACAAATTCTTCTCCATATTTCTTAATCAAAGCTTCTTGTTCATTCTGACTTAAAACTTCATCTAGTCCAGATTTAGTTTGGCTTGAGTTGTCTTTATTCAATAATTTTTTTGCATATGCTTTTATAAATTTTTTTAAACTCTTAATAATATATGGGTTACCACTTTTTGGGGCTAGGTCTAAAGGTGTATTTTGCTTTAGATCTTTGATTGTAAGACCTGCTCCTTTCTCAATCAAAATTTTACTTAAGTCAGTTTGCCCTTCTAATATTGCGTAATGCAAAGGAGTTCTACCATCTTTATCTTGTATATCTAAATCAAGCTCTTTTTCTAAGAGTAAATTTGCTATTTCCGGGCGCCCTTTTAATATTGCGTAATGCAAAGGAGTTCTACCATCCTTATCTTGTATATTTAAATTAGCATCGTTTTCTAACAAAAATTGCACTAGCTGAATCGCTTTAGCGTTACTATTAATAATCGCATAATGCAAAGGAGTCTTCCCTTCCTCATTTGTATCATTTACGCTAACTCCAGCTTTTATAAGTTCATTAATTTCATCTAGGTTATATTCAGATACTTCATCACATAAGGCTTTAAATTTATTTTGTTCGCGAACCCTTAAGAAGAGAACGTTTAACAAATTGATTTTATTATTAAATAATCCTTCAAGCTGTTGTATTACTATGCTGTTTTTGTGAGCTTGTAGATATTTAATATAACTTTGGATGCCAGCTTTAGTGTATTTTTGATATTTAGTGAAGTGAATCAAAGCTAAATCACTAAAAAATTGTAAGCCTTTCTCAGAACCTATAGGCTTTATAAAAGCATTTTTCTTTTGAGGCGCTTCTATAGATTGAATAAAAGCGCTATATATACTAATTATTTCTGCAGCCATATTAAAATTTGCCTGTTGAGCAATAGTTAGCGCTATTCCCTCATCATCTTGTGTGGATTTAAACTGCTTAAGTAACTCTTTCAATATTGGTAAATAAGTTTCTTCAGTAATATTTTTACTTTCCAAAGAAATATTAGCAGGAGCTTTACTAAGACCTGCAGCATAAGCTATAATAGGTGCGCCATTTTTATCCTTAATATCAACTCTTGCGCCTTTCTCTATAAAGAATTTAACTAAAAACAATGATCCTTTTCTTACTGCATATGTTAAAGGAGTGAAAGATTTAAAATCAATTGCATTAACGTCAGCACTATGCTCAACTAATAGCTTAACCATTTTATCATCACCATAATCAGCGGCAAAATGTAAGGGTGTTTTTTTTTCTTTATCGGTGGCGTCTATTTTTATTTCTTCCTTATTGAGTAGATATTCAACAAGTTGGTGAAATTTTCCTTTAACCGCTAAATGTAGCGGAGTTTGACCAAACTTATCATACTTATTAATATCGGCACCATTTTTGAGTAGCATATCGATTGTTTCATGTAAAGATTTGATATGCGGTGTATGAGCTTGATTGAAATATATTGGGCTAGAATGTTCTTCTCGAGGAGTATGAGTACACAATAAGTGTAATGGGGTTTGACCATTTGAGTCTTGTGCATTTATATTCATTCCGTGTTTCAGCAATAATTCTACTATTCCTGCATTTCCTCTATATGCTGCATGATGTAATGCGGTTCTAGCATCATTCTCATTAAGATCATATGCTATATTTTTATTAAGAAGATATTCGACTATATTATAGCTACTACACTTAACTGCAAAATTTAAATTATTAGATTGAAGTTTAGCGCCACCCTCTACCAGAAGTTTAACTTGATCTAAATTTAAGGTTCTTATAGAGATTACAAGTGCATTTAGGTCATTATAGGAAGATGTTTCCATTACATGCATTGGATATTGTTTTAGCATTATCTCTAGTGCCTTTGTGTAACCTAAGAATGATATGATATGTACTATATTGCACTTTTCTATAGATTCGAGCAGCTTATAACCGGAAGCTCTGGCCTCGACTGAAAGAGTAAATATCTGCGGGTTAGACTTGATTTTTGTTTCAAAATTTACCCAATCCTCATTTTTACAATATTCTAATAGCTCTTGAAGAATATCAAAATCTTTATTAAAAGAATCTTGTGGTTTATCAATATGTAATTTTACGAGACCTTTTTGAATATTTATCATAACTAACCTATAAAAAATTTAATATACTTTAACGTCAAATTAACAAAAGTCAAGTTAATATATGTTTACCATTGGTATTTTATACTTGATTAGAAAGGCAGTGGAAGTAATCCTTCATATGAATATTGATATTTACGAAATACCATAGGGACTCCTTATATGATATTTGGAGCTTATATTATTGCATTAATGTTTAGGGGGCAAAAGGTAGGATAATGTTTATGAAACTAGAACAAATAATACTCTGCTCTAATAATGATAAATAAAAATAAGCTCTAAAGAAAATATATAAAGTTAATTTTTAAAAATATTTTATTTATATTTTTTGCTTGCAAAGGTACCCTTAAGGGGTTTAGTATAGAGCCTTTAGCTTTTTAAATTGTTAGGAGGAAATATGAGAGCAAAAGATTTAGCAAGACAACTATTATTATCTTTAGATTTAAACTCTTGGAAAACTTTTAGACAACTTGCAGCAAATTCCGCCCATAGCAAACATCATAAAGCTAAATCTGATCTCATTTTAAAGAGTCCTTATGAAAATCCTATCAAGAGTTCATTTGATAATTTAGGAGATGAAGAAAATTCATTTTTTTTAGAAATAGAAGTTTTGAGCGTTCTAGGTGATCATGAAGAAAATATATAATAGAGAAAAAGTTAGAAAAAGTGGTTATATGTTTTTTTGAAAATCAACCATATTTCTCAAGCCACTCTTGTTTCATTTGTTTGTATTTAGAGTTTTCTTCCGCCTCACGCCATTTGAGATAAAATATATTAGAGCTCTCATATTTTTTAGCGTCCCCTGTACCGCGCTCAAGCTGATTATGATCTTCATCATATTTTTTGCCACCTTTGTAGTTATAATAACGACGGGCCCGCGTAAAACCCATTTGTAGAAATTTACGTGCCATATCAGCGCCTATGAAGTCGTTACTCTTTAGATATTCAAGGAATAAGGCATAAATTTTATCACTACTCTCATGAGCAATTTCTGGGGTTTTAAACTTCCAATAAGGTAAAATCTCGCTTTTATATGGCTCACAGAGTAATACACCTTGCTCACCTTTGCCAACACGATATTTCTGCGGTTCTTTCCGATAGTCTATATCTTTTGACCAAATATAAGTGTCTTTATTAAACATAATTTCCTCGTGCTATTAAAGGACCCTCTAAAGGGAATTATAACAGAGAAATGTAGGTTAAGGAAAATAGAAAAATTTATAATAAACTTTTTGTACATAAACGTGAAAGTTATGAGTATTATTTAAAGGTACTTTTCTCTAATCCCCTTATTCTTTTTTATTTGGATTAATTTCATAGAATTGCATCACGCATTTAAAATTTTTCTTGATGACATGGCAGCTTTGTTATTGCTAGTAATAATACACGCCTTATATAGTAATGTAATTTATTATTGCCATTCTATAAAGCATCTCGTTAACAACTATTAAATTACTTTAAGTAGTCAATCAAATTATCAAGCCCAACCATTTCTTCATTCCCGCTATCAAGGTTTTTAACCTTAACTTGCGAAGATTTGAGCTCTTCACTACCAACAAATACTGCAATATACGCGTTTTTATTATTTGCCCTCTGCAAGCGTTTAGCAATTTTGCCATTAAGCTCTACCATACAAGGCAAATTCTCAGCTCTTAAAGTTTCAGCCAATTTAATAGTTTGTTCTATTGTATCATCACCGATTGGTAATATATATATAGGTCTTAGTAGCTTTTGCGAAAAGTCTTTCATTAATGCAAGACGCTCAATACCTGCAGCAAAACCTATAGAAGGCGTATCACCCCCCCCCATAATTTTAATGAGACCATCATAACGCCCACCAGCAAGAACTGTGGACTGCGCCCCAATTTTAGTTGTTGTAAACTCAAAAGCTGTATGGTTATAATAATCTAGCCCTCGCACTAATTTGTCGTTAATTACAAATTTAACTGAGAGGAGATCCAAATATTCTTTTACTTTTTCAAAATATTCCCTTGATTCATCTGTATAAGATTCAGAGATTTTTGGCGCACCTGCTACTATGTTCTGATCTCCAGCATCTTTAGAATCAAGGATTCGTAATGGGTTAGTATGGAGCCTTTTAAAACTATCTTCAGAAAGCTCAGTTTTAAAATCATGGAAATATGCAACAAGCAACTCCCTGTATTTTAATCTAGATTCAGCACATCCTAAAGAGTTTAGCTCAAGCTGTGTATCCTCTAACAGCCCTAGCTGCTTAAGAAAGCTTGTTGCAAGCTTAATAGTTTCCGCATCAGAATAAGGAGACAGCGCACCAAGATATTCAAAATTTAATTGGTGAAATTGGCGCTGGCGTCCTGCTTGTGGCCTATCATGCCTAAATACAGGTCCATATGAGAATAGCTTTAAAGGCAAATCATGCTGCAAACCATTAGAGATAAAAGCTCTTACAATACCAGCAGTAAATTCAGGCCTAAGCGTAATCTCATCTCCACCTTTATCGCTAAAACTATACATCTCCTTACTGACAACATCTGAAGACTCACCAAGCGTACGTGTATAGATATTAGTATGCTCCATTATAGGGGTGCTCATATGCATGTAACCATAGGCAGCACCTACTTTCTTAGCAATAGAGGCTATATGTTCATGCGCACTAAAATCTTTAGGTAATAGATCTTTTGTCCCTTTAACTGGTATAAATCTCGACATATTAGAACTCTATTTGATTACGCAATTTAAGCATACCGAAAACGTTAATTATAAGCAATAATCCACAAGCTAAGCTCATGATAAGCGCAGCTTGAGCATAAGAAGAATTGGCAAAATAAATAAATGCAAAGAAAGAGTAGATTATATAAATATATTTACCAAATTTTGGGCTTAAGAAATTAGCTGACTTTAAACCCACTGTATAAAATGCAATTATTGTGGTGAAACCTGCAAAAAACAATAAAACCGCCATAAAATATTGAGTATATGGAAAATTAAAATAATTAGAGAAAATCGTTGGAATAATCGCTGCACCGTCAAGATTATTTAGCTCATACCAACCTCCAGATACAAGTATTACAAGCGTTGTAAGGCTGCAAATGAAAGTATCTGTAAAAAGTGCATAAATAGCTATTTGTGCTTGTTTTTTAGGATTAGCAATTCTTGTTTCACTCTGTACTACCGAATCATAACCAACACCAATATCGCCTGAATATACTGCTTTTGATATTCCCATATAAGCAGTAAGTAACATTGTGCTTCCAGCAAACCCACCAATTTGGGCTTGACCAGTAAAAGCAGTTTCAAGTACCATAGAAAAATATTTAGGTAGATTGCTAAATTGAGAAAATATAATTGTTAAACAAATTATTGCATACCCCCCCATAAAAATGGGCATCATCACAGAACAAATCTCAGATAATCTTTTAATACCTCCAATAACAGTATAAAAGGATAAAGCGAGAAGAATTGCTATTACTGCTGTTCTATCTACTTGAAAAGTTTCTTCTAAATAATGAGTTAGTACACCAAATTGATATATCTCAACACCATAAATACATAGTATAAAAGCAAATAAATAAGCTACTGTTTTGCCCTTAAATGCTCGTGATAAATAAAACATTGGTCCACCATCATAACCACCATTCGCATTACGTACTCTATATTTAATTCCAAGATATATTTCAGAATATTTTAAAAGCATTCCACATAGTGATGCAACCCAAATCCAGAAAATACTTCCAGGGCCACCAATCATAATAGCAGAGCTTATAGATACAATATTGCCCATACCAACCATTCCGCCTACTGATGCGAAATAAAGTTTAAACGGACTCACTCCCACATTATCAGAAGTTTTATTTTCTTCTATTAGGTCTTTAATATTTTTTTTAAAATTACTAAGCACCTTAAACTGGAATCCTTTGGATTTAAAAGTAAAATATAAACCAGCTAAGCAAATCACTATAAAGCCTATATAGCTCCAGAAGAAATCATTAGCAAATTCAAGAAAATTGAATAACTCGTCAACCATAACAAACCATACTTAATTTAAATGTAAAAAAGGGCCCTTGTAGGGCCCTTTGCTGAATCCGCAATGCACTACAAGGGCAAAATTATACTAACGTTTTATCTTTATTATCATGCTTCTTATTACATATAAGGCAAATATCCCAGCAAACCATAAGATTATTAAATGCCCACTATGGAGAAGTTTACCATCTTCATCTATTATTTGCTTTGACAGTAAATATCCACATGCTAAAAGTGCAATCGGTGCTACAACAAATATTGCTGGACATTTAAATGGTCTACTCTCATCAGGCATTGTGAATCTGAATATAATTACGATAATTGATACCATAATATAATCAATTAATGATCCCATACTTGTAAAATGCAGCAAAGTTTTAGATGGCACAAATGCTGTTAAAAGCGCTGCAATTACACCAATAAAGGCTATGATGATATAAGGGCTATCATATTTTGGATGAAGCTTTGCAAAGCTTTTAGGTAGCAATCCATCACGAGCAATCACATATAATATACGGGATTGTGCATATAACTGCATTAATATTACAGTAGTCATCCCACATACAGCACCAACAGCCACTATTGCAGAACCAAGCTTGCTACCACTTAGTGTTAAAGCTTTAGCAAGTGGTTGGTCATTATTTAATGTTTCATAAGGTGCAAGTAAGGTAGCAAGTGCCGCGATTGCGACATATACTAAAGTTGAAAGTATTAATGACCCAACGATACCTATTGTAAGATCCTTTTTAGGGTTCTTACATTCTTCAGCGGCAGCAGCAACACTACTAAATCCTGTGAATGAGAAGAATAAAATTGATGCCCCCATAAATATCCCATTAGTTGGAAAAGGCATAAAATTATCCCAATTTTTTAGATTTGCATTTGGAATTGCAGCAAGAATAAATGCACCTACTGCAAATAATTTTATAAATACTAAGATTGTATTTAGTTTTTTGCTATCTTTTGTACCTAATGATAAGACTATAGAAACAAATGCTACAATGAACATTGCAGGTAAATTTATAATCCCACCATTTTCTGGCACATTAGTATAAGCTGCAGGTAAATATATATTTCCTGCTTCAAGTATCGATTGGATATAACCTGACCACCCTGCTGCTACGGTCGCTGCACCAAAAGTAAGCTCAAGAATTAATACACTACCTACAAGCCATGCAAATAATTCACCAAAAGCAACATAAGAATAAGTATACACACTTCCAGAAGTTGGCAGCATTGCAGCAAGTTCAGAATAAGCGAGCGCAACAAATATACAAGTAAGCCCTGCTATTGCATAAGAGATAGTCACTGCAGGACCTGCATAATTTGCAGCAACCATACCTGTCACGACAAATACCCCAGCACCAATAATACCGCCAAGCCCAATCATTATAAGATCAAAGGCTGTTAGGTTTTTTTGCAAACCACTTGTTTGATTCGTTTCTCTAACTGAAGCAAGAGTCTTTTTGGTAAAGTACCCCATATAAAATCCTAATTTATTTACACTATATCACGTGTGATCCAACCGCCACCCAGCACTCTACTATCCCCTTGATATATAACGCAGGCCTGTCCAGGCGTTACTGCTCTTTCTGGGGATAAAAACTTCACTTTAAGTTTATCGCCCTCATAGGGATAAATCTTGGCATAAGCCCCTGGATGAGCTGAGCGAATTTTTACCTTCACCTCTAAACCTTCTTCCGGTACTGGCATTTCACCTAACCAATTCACTTCTTTAATAGCGAATTCAAGGCTATTTAGCGATTTTTCTGGACCAACATACACTATATTAGTAACAGGGTCAATCTTTACCACATATAAAGGCTCATGAAATGAAATACCAAGTCCCTTACGTTGGCCAATAGTATAATTAATTATACCCTCATGAGTCCCAAGCTGGTAGCCATCAACATGCATAATAACGCCTGCGCGCATCGCCCCAGGCCTTACTTTCTCAACTATTTTTTTATAATTCCCATCAGGTACAAAGCAAATATCTTGACTATCAGGCTTATCAGCCACGAGCAAACCAAACCTCTGCGCATGCATGCGCGTCTCTTCCTTAGACATGCCACCAAGAGGGAAGTGAATGAAATTTAATTGCTCATTTGTCGTTGCAAATAAAAAATAACTTTGGTCCTTTTTATCATCTACACCTTTGTGAAGTTCTGCACCATATGGTCCATTAATTCTTCTTACATAATGACCAGTTACAAGCGCATCAGCATTTAAATCTCTTGCAACTTGTAGCAAATCTTTAAATTTTACTGATTGGTTACACCTTACACATGGCAATGGTGTTTCTCCTCTTATATAACTATCAGCAAAATCCTCTATAACAGATTGTTTAAACCTACTCTCATAATCAAGAACATAATGAGGGATTCCAAGCTTTTCAGCTACCATCCTCGCATCATAAATATCTTGGCCAGCGCAGCAAGCGCCTTGCTTACCGAGCACTGCTCCTTGATCATAAAGCTGTAATGTGATGCCTATTACCTCGTAACCTTCCTCACAGAGAAGGCCAGCAACTGTTGAGCTATCCACCCCACCAGACATTGCAACAACTACTCGAGTCTGGCTTTTAGGCTTATTCAAGTTTAAACTTTCCATACGGATTAAATATATATTTTTAGTAATTTTAAGGGCGACATTCTAACATCGATTAAGCATAAAATCAATATAGTTCTTAATGATGAGTTAATGAATTATAAAGATTTGGGAGAAGGGTATTTATAAAAATAACTTGAATTACTGAGAGGAAATAAGGGGAAATTAATTGCTACCTTCCCCAATTTCACTTCTACAAATCATCATTATGCAGGCGTTCGTATTTCTCGTGCCTTTCTTGTGCTTCAATACATAGGGTTGCAAATGGTCTTGCTTCTAAACGTTTAACGCCTATCTCTTCACCGGTTTCTTCACAGTAACCATATTCACCGGTATTAATACGTTCAATGGCTGCTTCAATTTTATCAAGTAATTTGCGATAACGGTCACGAGTACGAAGTTCGAAAGCAATGCTAGCTTCCATTGTGGCTCTATCATTAATATCAGGCTCATGTAGATTTTCTTCCTTTAAATGTTCTAGAGTTTCATTCGATTCATCTAGTATTTGTCTTTTTAGCTCATTTAGCTTTCCCTTGTAATATTCTAACATTACAGGATTCATGTATTCTTCTTTATCCGCGGGCTTATAGCCTTCAGGAACAATAACTTTATTTAATTGATTGGTATTTACCATATTTATGAACCTCATAACTCTAGCGTGTTGCTTAAATAAATATATTGAGGAAAGATTATTTCACTTGCAATAGTTTTTTATACAAGCAATAAAAAATAATTTAAAAATGCTGTTTCTAAGATAAGAATAATAAATTATAAAGAGGAAAATTTTAATGGTGGGTTTGAGAAGACTTGAACTTCCGACCTCACGCTTATCAGGCGTGTGCTCTAACCAGCTGAGCTACAAACCCACTATAAGTTAAATAACTTAAAAGTGTGAGCTGTATTTTACAAAAAAGATTTAAGCTGTCAAGAATTATTCTTAAGTAATTGTTAGTTAACCAAATAAAACTTATCTTTACTCCCCTGAAGTTAAGATATCGTTTGCTTGATACCACTCCGGGGATTTTGGTGCAAGCCCCTTTATAGCCTGTCTTGCATAAGCTTTTGCTTGTTTAGCATCCCCTTTTTTGGAAAAGAAAATTGCCATAGTTAGCTGAGATTTGCTTTTTTTTCCTATTCTATCATAATACATCCCAAGATAATAAAGGGCTGTTAAATTATTTTTCTCGCGAGCTAAAACTTGTTTTAAATTTATTTCAATATCTTTAAGTTCAGGAGAACTTGCTTTATAGATATTTAGGCGTACTATTGCATTACTAAGCTTTAGCAACGTATCATTCGGAATTTTTTTAAGTGCCACGTCATAATATTTTAACGCTTCCGCATTACCGAATTCGAATAATATTTGTCCTTTAAGCTCGCTATAATAAGGATCACTCGGATATAATTCTAGTAATTCATTTATATAATTTAGAGCTTGTGCCTTGTTACTTTTTCTAAAATATACAATCGACTTTACATATTTAGCATACTCATCATCCTTATTTCTGTAGGATTTAAGCAAGTTATCAGCGTCATCTGTAAATGCTTTAAGCTTGATTTGCGCACGCTTATAGGCCTTTAGTAGCGATTCTCCGTTACTTGATGATTTATGCTTTGAATTTTGATAAAATCTTCTTATACTACTAAGCCTTGCCTCACTAAGAGGATGCGTTAGGTCGTAAGGGTTCACATATTTTGATATACTTCGATTTTCTGCATATAATTTCTCCATTAAGTCAACAAGCCCTTTCGATGTATGCCCACTCATTTCTAGAAAGCGCATTGCTGATTTATCGGCGAGGGATTCATCAATCCTTGAATAGTAAAGCATAGAACGCTCAGCATAATGCACCCCACCGAGTGCTATAGCAAAACCTGGTGCAAAATCTTTAATTGCGCCACTCATTGCAAGCCCCAGCCCCATTGCACTCATTGCTGCCATTGAATATTCCTGAGCTTTTTGGGCTTGTGAAGGGCGATGCCCCCCTACAATATGCCCAATTTCATGCGCAATAACACCGCGTAATATATCCGGTTGTTCGAAATTCTTTATAAGTCCACTATTAATATAGATTTCTTTGCCACCAGTTGTAAATGCATTAATAGAATTATCATTGATGATATAAATATCGATCTGGCTAGGTTTAAACCCCGCTGCTCTGATTACTGGATCTGCAACTTGCCGTACAGCGTTTTCTATTTCAGAGTCCCTAATTATATCTTGTGCATAAACGCTTAAAGGTAAAAATATAAGCGTTATTACTCTACACAGTACCTTCGCCAGGTTTATTACTAAAGTATTTTTCATATTTATTATTCTCATCTCTATATTTATCTGCATTTGGCAGAGCTGATTTTCTTTTTGTTATATTAGGCCATATGCTTGAATATTCTCGAGCAAGTTGAATCCAAGTTGCAAGCCCTGCATCTTCTGGCTGTATTGCATCAATTGGGCATTCAGGCACGCATACTCCGCAATCAATACATTCATCTGGGTTAATAATAATCATGTTTTCACCCTCGTAGAAGCAATCTACGGGGCAAACTTCAACACAGTCAGTATATTTACATTTAATACATTTCTCAGTTACAACGTAAGTCATATATTCCTTGCTTTTATCCTATTTAAAAATGTCTCGGCTCTAAGGAAAAGAAATATTATAAAGTATAAACCAAAAGCTGTAAACATTAGCATTAAAGGAATTAACATAGAAGTATGAATAGAGGGGCCTTCCATTCTAAATACACTAGCTGGTTGATGCAAACTATTCCAAATATTAACTGAGAATTTTACAATAGGTACATTTATAAACCCAATTAAAGCAATTATTGCTGCGGGCTTCTCAGATCTTACAAGACTATCGCCTGCATTAACAATTGCTATATAGCTAATATAAAATAAAAATAAAATTAACATTGAAGTAAGCCTTGCATCCCATACCCACCAGGTGCCCCAAGTATGTTGCCCCCAAATAGAACCAGTTACTAAAGTAATTAAAGTAAAACCAGCGCCTATAGGTGCAGCAGACATTGCAAGTATATAGGCAAATGGGACACGCCATATGATATTTGAAAGGCTACATAAAGCTATAAAACTATATATTAGCAATGACATCCAAGCAGATGGAACATGGACATACATTATTCTTACTAAATCACCTTGCTGATAATCTTCAGGCGAAGCATAAAGCGCTTGCCATAATGCAATAGGTAATATAGTTATAAATAACGAAAACACTAATGGTAAAAATTTACTAATAGTAAGTATAAAATAATTTGGGTTTAATATCTTAATCATAACTATTTCATATAAATTGTTGACAATAATGAGCCTTGATAAACCTCGCCTCCTAAACTTGACCTTCTATAACTTGAATAAAGCGAAGGCATAGCAAAAGTGTTATGTTCTTTATCATAAATATTATTAAGCGATAGAGCTTTGAGTTTATCTTTAACATAGTCTTTTAGACTAAATAAATACTTATTAGAAATATTTAAATCATCAAAATATTTTTTATTAGCCTGATCTGCTTTTACAAATTCATCATAAAGATCTTGCCCTACCTCATAAGACTCTTTATGAATACATGGTCCTATTAAAGCTTGAATATTAGTTTTTTTAGCCCCTAATTTCTCCATGGATTCCACTGTATTTTGCAATATATTTTTTAAAGCTCCCTTCCACCCTGAATGAGCTATACCTATTACTTTATTTATATTATCAGCAAAAAGTACAGGCACACAGTCTGCTGTATTTACCCCTAAAGCAATATTTGATATATTAGATACTAAGGCATCAGCTTCGATTTCACTAGTATCTTGCATAAGATTTTCCACCGTGCAAACAATATTTGAATGTATTTGTTTTACAATCTTTAGGGATTTTACATTTAAATCTTCTTCAATAACCTTACGGTTTTTTAAAACCTCATCTATATTAGATTTAGAATTAATAGTATATTTATGAGTTGACCCAGTAAATTGCTTATTAAAGAATTTATGTGAAATACATTCAAAATCAAAATCAGCATGCTTAAACATAGCGACAATATTAATATTAACCTATCTAACTTAGCAAATGATTTAAATATTGCCAAGGCTTTAAGTGAATTATCATTAAAGTTTTATCAAACCTTTGGATTAAAAGCTATTATTGGAGCAGAGCTAGAATTTTATCTCAGTAATTCAGAGCATGTTGCTATGCTCGAAAAAGAATTATGTTATAAATTCATTAAAGAAAGAGGTAATAACCAGTGGGAGGTGAATTTCCCACCCTATCAGGATATTACAGCTTTAGCTGATTTAATAAGAGATTTTAAATTACAATTACAAACTACAGTTGAAGTAATAGGGGGGAGAGCAATATTTGATGCCAAGCCTTTCCAAGATGATTATGGCTCAGCATTGCATATACATATAAATTTTCTTGATAAAAATGGTCAAAATTTTTGTGTTAAGGAAGAAAACACAAATCTTATTGCAAGCAGCTTATGCTTTTATATCAGAGAAACTTTCATGATATTTGCCCCAAATAGCGACTCATATAACCGGTTTAATGGAAAATTTATGGCACCTACCAACATCTCATTTGGCCCCAATAACAGAAGCACAGCACTTAGGATCCCTGACTCCCATCCCAAAAGAATTGAACATAGATTAGCAGGTAGCGATGCTGATCCTTATCTCGTATTATATACAATCTTAAACTCTATCTATTTAGGCATGTCTAACCCTTCTAAGATACCTTTGGTTAAAAAAATATATGGTAATGCATTTGATAACCATTATAATCTTATAAAATTTCCTCACACAATCGAAGAAGCAAAAAGATTGTTTAACGCAAAATTTTTCATATTATAATCTTATAAAATATTAATAAAATAGAGATTTACAAAATGTTCGGTTTTTCCTTTGCTGAAATGATTGTGGTGCTGATAGTTGCAGCTCTTCTTCTTAAACCAGAAGATTTACCTATTATTGCTAAAAAAATCAAAGAATTAAAAGCTTACTTTGCTGAAGTTAAGCATGAGATTAATAAAAACTTTAGCGATTTAACGTCAGATACAGATATTGCTAAAGAAGTTCAAGAAGATATAGAAGAGATAAATTTTTATTTAAAAAGAATCGTAGAGCTTGGAGGAGCCTATACAGGGGATTATAATTTAACGCAAATCAAAGCTCACTATAGGTCGATGAACAAGGAGAGAGTTACAAAGCAAATAACAGCCCGAAGAGATGAAACTCATTCTAAACCTAATGAACCTAAAATATAAAAACTAAAGTTTCTAAAGCATTTAAACCTTCGGAAAAGGTTAAATAAAACTATAGCTTTATGATAAAAAGCCATCCTTTTAAGATCATTTAAAGTTAAAATCAATATCACTTGTAGGTGACATACACTTAACACCATCGATTAACCATTTGTCGTTCCTTTTGAGTAATCTATAGGCAGCTCTTGGTGTATCTTCCCCTAGCCAATTATATTCTATTATAGCGACTTTATCTTCGCTGCTAAGTGAACGGTATGAATATTTATCGAAAGATTCTTGGCTACAAAGAATAGGGTTGAAATTAAGACCACATACTAAATCTTTTTTATATTCACCTCCACAATCCGATTCAACTGTTTTTCTTTCCGCCTCAGCAGCAGCATTAAGAAATTCTTGGGTAAAGAGTATATTATATTCAGCATCGTTACTAACATCCCTATTTGGAAATTTTAAAACATACGATGGGAGACCTCCTTTATTAGACACTCGCAAAATCTCATCTAGCCTTTTTTCTGCCTCTGTAGAAGCTTCATGAAATTTTGATTGATCCGTTTTATTACACCCTGAAATAATATTTAACAAAGAAAATAATAAGATTAGATATAGCTTCATAATTTGTATATTTCCTAAAAGATGATTTAATTATATATTTATACTAACAATAATATAAGTAAAACAAAAGTACTTTTCTAATTTATAAACAACTTTCCTTTACAACCCTATAGAATTGCATTCGAGTGGTTTTTAATTGCAGCATAAAGCTTTTCTAAGAAAAAATTTTGAAAGTCTAAACACAAATTCAAATATTGCTAAAGAGGTGGAAGAAAATGAAGCACATAAGAACAGATAAATATTAAATCTCCATTGCTTCCGGTATTTGCAATCCTTGTCCTAATAATGTTAAATATTTTTGATTAATAAATTCAAAATTCTCTTCGGCAATTTCGCCATTATTATAATAGCAGTTCTGAGTATCGTAGGATGTAACTTTTACGTCTGAAATATTAGCTTGCTGCTTTTCTTGTATAACAGTAAATTTTACATCACTTGTAACAAAGCAAAGTTTACCTGCAACAGCTAACTTACCTTGCTCAACTGAGCTAAAATAGAAAGTAAATTCTGCAGTATTTAAACCTTTCTTGGGTATCATATGAGTAGTTAAAGCATGAATATCAATCGATGTATCAAAATTTTTTAAATCCTTTTCTCTTGGACCTTGGAAAACTTTTATTCCAAAATCATAGATATTAAACAATATAAATTTTCCATCTTTAAATTCCTTCCTTAGAAGAAAGCTTGCAAGTTTAGGAGGCGCTATATTAGAAAAATAAATATTATTTAGTTCGATATACTGAAAATATCTAAGATCAATATTTACATATTTGGAGTGATCTTCAGCCTTATACAGCTCATGAATTAATTTTGCTACTATCAATTGACATTTATCTCCTGCCAGATTTGTTGCACGAATTAATTTATATCCTCCTCTAAAGTTTTTTTCTGCTTCAGTTAAGGTAGGAAAAAGTATTTGTCGCTCTTTTATTGTTTGACGAGTCTCTTCTGCCCAAATACTTGTGCAAAACATGCAATGAATCTCCTTAATATTAAATGGAAATTAAATTTCAATAATATTAAAGTAACACTCAAATGCAAGCAATAATTGACAAAAAAAGTAAGTCTTAAGCGATCTGTTAACCATTTTTTTCTTGTAAATCAATTATTTCAAGCCATTCACTCTCGATTAAATCTATTTCTCGTTTTATAACTTCTAGTTGCAAAGTCAAATTATTAAATTCTTGAGGGTTTTGCATATATAAATTTGGATCTGCAAGTTTTGTTTCTATTACAGAAGCTTTCTCTTCTAATTCCTTTATAAGATCTGGAATTATTTCTAATCTACGTTGGAACTTATAAGAAAGCTTTTTACTATTATTTGATGAGTTATTATCATTCTCTTTATTTTCGTTCTTTTTAGGCGTAGCTTTAATTTCTTTGACTTGTTTATGTTTATAATGAGATCTATAATCTTCATACCCCCCCGCAAAATCTACTACTTTTCCTTCTCCATTAAATACTAATGTTCTAGTTACAAGCCTATCCAAAAAGTCTCTATCATGGCTGACTACAAGTAATGTTCCTGGGTAATCGCTTAAAATCTCATGCAGCATTTCAAGACTATCCATATCAAGATCATTAGTTGGCTCATCAAGAATCAAGAAATTTCCTGGTTTAGCAAGTATTTTAGAGAGCATTAACCTACTTGCCTCTCCACCTGACAATGTTGCAACTTTTGCATTAAGCTGCTTTGGATCAAATAAAAAATTCTTTAAATAAGCTGCAACATGTAGTGATCTTCCATCTGGTAAAAATACTTGATCTCCCCCCGCAGGACATAAGGTTTGCCATAAAGAATCTTGCTCCTTTAAATCAATTTTATGTTGATCAAAATATGAGATATCTAGCTGAATACCATGCGTAACTTTGCCAGACTCAGGCTGCTCTAGACCTGCAAGTAATCTAATTAAAGTAGTTTTACCACAACCATTTGGCCCAATTAAACCTATTTTTTCACCTTTGACTATTCTTATAGAGAAATTCTTTATAAGACTTTCTTTACTTTCACCATAACCAAAATTTAAACCTTCAGCCTCGACAATAAATTTACTTTTTACTTTCTCGTCAATATCATGAATATTTAGCTTTCTAGAGCCTTGGGTTAAATGATTTTGTTGAGAACGGAATTTTGCCCGAAGCGTATGTAGGGCTGCTAGTCTTCCTTGATTTCGCTTGCGGCGAGCAGTTACACCTTGCTGGCGCCAGAGATTTTCTTGATCAAGCTTTTTACCAAGCTTTTGAAAAGCTGTCATTTCTTCATGAATTATCTGCTCTTGCCACTCTTCAAAATATTTGAAGCCTTTATCAGACATTCTAAGCAAGCCTCGATCAAGCCACCATAATTTATTAGTTACATGTGATAAGAACAACCGATCATGGCTTATACAAATTACTGCTCCTGGGTAGTTTTTAACATATTCCTCAAGCCATTCGATGGAGGCTATATCTAAATGGTTAGTTGGTTCATCAAGCAGTAAAATCTCCGGTTCTTCAACTAAAGCTTTAGCAAGAGACGCGCGGCGCAACTGCCCCCCTGAGAGATTACCTAAAATCTCTTCTCCATCCACTTTTAAATTATGGATTATTATATCTGCCTTATACTTATGACTATCAATATCGTCGCTTAGAGATGAGAGTATATAATCATAAACTGTCTGTTTAGGGTCAAAATTAGTTTTCTGCGCAAGATAGCCAATTTTAGCTTGCGGGTTTAGATAAATTTCGCCTTCATCTAATATATATTCACCTTTAATTACTTTTAGCAAACTTGATTTACCACAGCCATTACGCCCAATTAAACATACTCGATCATTTGGATATAAAAATATTTCCAAGTTTTCAAACAAGACTTTTTCTGCAAAGCTAAGTTTGCCTTGCTTTATATAATAAATAGGAGGATTCATTAGATTTTTATATAGATTTAATTGATAGTTATCATACAAAATCATTACAAATTTAGCAACTAAAAGAAGTTTATTTCTTTATTCTTCAGTAGTTATAAAGCGCTTATTCTGTTTATAACTTTGCCTTGCAAGCATAATTTAAATTATATAAAATGAAATATTGGCAAATTAGTATTTAAGGAGGAAAAATGCCATTACCCCCAGATTTTGATTATCTCGAAAATATAGATCCAACTATTATACAAGAAGTAAGATATGCAGGTTATCATAATTTTATAGGTCGCCCTATTGCAGGCTATACTGCACCTAAATGCGTGGTACTCAAAAAACTTGGTTATCAGTTAAAAGAGGCCCAAAAAATTGCTTTAGATAAAGGATATAGTCTAAAACTTTACGAAGCTTACCGCCCATTAAAAGCTAGCGCCCAAATGGTTGAATGGTCACAAGATCCAGAAGATCAAATTATGAAGGAAGAATTTTATAAACATGTTGATAAAAAGGATGTTTTTAAATTAGGCTACGTTGCGCTCCAATCAGGGCATACTAGAGGAGCTGCAGTTGACGTAACTTTAGTTAAAATGCCACCAGCTGAGCAACCTGAATATAAGCCTGGTGATAAATTATTCGATAGTATTCTACCGCAAGCTGAGCGTTTCCCTGATAATTCAATCGATATGGGAACGGGTTATGATTGCTTCAATGAAAAAGCTCATACACATAACCTAGATTTAACTCCTGAACAGATAGCAAATAGGACATTACTACATGATATTATGAAATCTGCTGGATTCGAAGAATATCCATATGAATGGTGGCACTTTAAACTCGCTGATGAGCAATATCCCAATACTTACTTTGATTTTGATATAGCTTAAGTGCTAATTGGCAGCTAGGAAACTATTTTAAGGATTTAGTTTCTTAGTCTGCTACGCTCTGTTAAGCTCTTTTAGCTCATAAATTCTTTTGAAATACCTCCCCCCATTTTTTTGCTTTATTATAAGGAAAATGTAAGAATCATTATATATAGTTTGTTGTTACTGCTAAGAAAGAAAATGCTCTGATTTTAGTTTTGATATTCTCATTAAGCCTTACTATAATTATAATGAATATAGTTCATAGGTAGAGTTGATGAGAAAGGATATATGGATAAAATGGGTACAAGAATTAAACGCCATAGCACAAACCGGTCTTACTTATAGTAAAGACTATTATGATATTATACGCTTTGAAAGATTACAAAATCTAACAGCAGAGATAACAGCACAATATACTAATATTAGTAGCGATAAATTGCTGGAATTATTCCAACAAGATAAAGGTTATGCTACTCCCAAAATAGATGTTCGCGGGGCAGTATTTAAAGATAATAAAATACTAATGGTACGCGAAAAAGCTGATAAATTATGGTCGCTACCTGGCGGCTGGGCTGATATAGGTGAGTCAGCAGGAGAGGCGATAGTTAAAGAAATATTCGAGGAATCCGGCTTTAAGACTCGCGCTATAAAGCTAATTGCACTTTTTGATAAAGCCAAACATTCTCACCCACCACATTTATTTTATACTTATAAGACATTATTTTTATGCGAAATTATTGGCGGCGAAGCAAGAATTAGCGATGAAACTAGCGAAGTTGATTTTTTCTCAATAGATAACCTGCCTAAATTATCACTCGGCAGAGTCGTAAAAGAACAAATTAAAATATGCTTTAAGCATTATTATAATAGAGAGCTTGCTACTGAGTTTGATTAAGCTAAATAAATAATAATTGATTCAACTGCTAAAAAGTTTGTTTTAAATTTTTGGGATGAAAACTTAGTTTATATCACTTTCTTGACTTTCATCATGGGGCTTACCTACTAGGTCAAGTTCTATATTAGCTAATGGTAAGTTTGGAGCATTTTCTTGCTTGTTAAGTTCATAATAGTATAATAAATCTAAATATGCTAAAACGTGTTCATCCATCTTAGTAAATCTATCTACCTTTTCTTTTAATTCACATTCCCTTTGAGCTTTTATAAGACTACACATTTCTTCATTTGGATCGTATGCAGGAAATATACTGTGATTTATACTTAAGGTGTTTTTAGTAGACTCTGATTTATTAGTTGAGTTATATTCTTCTAATTCCTGTAAAGTTTCTTGAAGGTCATAATTTACATAAGCTTCTGACAAATTTTTCTTTACTAACTCATTGCTAAATGCATTTATTATTATAGCGCAAGCAAGATTTATATTTTTTTGTTCTACAGGTGAAACATTCTTTTCCTGCACATTATTTTGGCTAAACTCATTTTCTTGGGCTTCTTCAGAAGATATAAACTGTAAAGTTTTCTGTGGCATATTCTAAATCTTGTAAGTTTACTAAATCATATCATATAAACTTTCGACCATTAAGCTTATATTAAGCTTAAGAATTATACTTACTCTTAAGTCGTGCAAAGTTACCATGCATTATAGGGAAATTAGTTTTGATATGATTATAGATACGATCTGCTACAGACTCATCATAAGTATGAGAGGATTCATTGCGTTCAACAAGCATTAAAAGCCAGGCTTTTTCATCCTCAATTAACCCACCTTGGAAAGCTTGACTAATTACTTCCCGAGAAAAACTCACCTCCTGCCCAAGCTTTTTAATTATTCTCTTAAGTAATTTCCAATATAATTCAAAGCTATTTTTAAATCTTTTTAAGGTTGCATCAACTATGATACTATCTTCATCAGGGGCCTTGTAAAAATTTCTTCAAGACTTTTCAACGGCCTATTAAGATTTTCAAAATCCTTTTTTTGCCCCAAATACATAATAAATTATATATTACTATAACATAGTTGATGTCATTTAATCATTTATAAACCCAAAGCTCAACCAAGCTTCTCTTTCAGCAATTTATTGACTGCTGCAGGGTTGGCTTTGCCGCTTGAAAGCTTCATAACTTGCCCTACAAAAAATGCAAATAATTTATCTTTACCAGATTTATATTCTGCGACCTTTTCAGGATTCTCAAGCATTACTTGATCGATTATTGCATTTATTGCTGATTCATCAGTAACTTGCACAAGTCCTTTAGCTTCAACGATGGCTTTAGCTGACCCACCATTTTCAAACATTTCATCAATAACAGTTTTGGCAATCTTACCTGATATTACATCTGTACGGATTAAGTTTAAAAGCTCACTTAAATCTTCTGCTTTAATCTTACATTCGCTCAACTGTTGGTCAGCTTTATTAAGGCGCCCAAATAATTCTACTGTAATCCAATTTGCAGCCATTTTAGGCTCTGTTGCTCTTGCGACAGTCTCATAATAATCTGCAACATCTTTATCAGCAGAAAGTACTTCGGCATCATACTCTGACAGACCATATTCAGAGGCATATCTTTGCTGTTTAGCATCAGGAAGCTCTGGCAGCTCGCTGGCAATTTTATTTATATACGACTGCTCTAATTTAAGCGGCAATAAATCTGGGTCTGGGAAATATCGATAGTCAAAGGAATCTTCCTTTGTTCTCATAGTACGAGTCTCACCAGTATCAGCGTCAAACAGGCGTGTCTCTTGCGCAATCTTGCCACCACTCTCTAAAATTTCGACCTGCCTTTCAGCCTCAAATTCAATAGCACGTATAATATTGCGGATTGAGTTAATATTCTTAATCTCACAACGAGTACCATATTCCTCGCCTGGGCGCCTTACCGATACGTTCGCATCGCATCTGAGTGACCCCTTCTCCATATCACCATCACAAGTACCAAGATACCTTAAAATAGTACGCAGCTTTTTCACATATTCTCCAGCCTCAAAGGGAGAGCGAATATCAGGCTCTGATACAATTTCCATCAAGCCAATTCCAGCTCTGTTAAGATCAATAAAGCTACTTTTTGGCGATTGATCATGCATGCTTTTACCCGCATCTTGCTCAATATGAAGTCTGTTGATGCGGATTTTTTTAAGCTTCCCTTCGTCATCATTAATCATTAACCAACCTTCTTCTACTATCGGATGATAGAATTGAGAAATTTGATAGCCTTGCGGAAGATCAGCATAAAAATAGTTTTTCCTATCAAATACTGAGTAAGTATTTATTCGAGCATTAAGGCCAAGCCCTGTTCTTATTGCTTGCTCAACACAAACTTTATTAAGCACCGGAAGCATTCCAGGCATTGCAGCATCAATAAGAGACACACTTGCATTTGGCGTTGTACCAAATTCGGTTGGCGCACCTGAGAAAAGTTTTGCATTAGAAGTAATCTGGGAATGCACCTCAAGGCCTATCACATATTCCCAGTTGCCTGTATTTCCTTTAATCAATACCATTTAAAAACCTCCTGGAATAAATTTTAGACCTGTTGCGCGTTCAATTGCACTTGCTACTTGCAAAGTTGTATATTCATCAAAAGGCTTGCCAACTATCTGCATACCTAGTGGCAGGCCCTTATCATTTAACGCAGCTGGTACTGATATGCATGGAAGCCCTGCAAGACTTGCAGGTATGGTAAATAAATCGTTTAAATACATTGCTACTGGATCATCTGAAACACCTTTAATCGGGAAGGCTGCAGTTGGCGCAGATGGAAGTAATATAGCATCAACTGTAGCAAAAGCTGCATTAAAATCATTAGCAATCAGCCTTCTCATCCTTTGCGCTTTTAAATAATATGCATCAAAGAAGCCAGCTGATAAAAGGTAAGACCCTATCATAATACGGCGTTTTACTTCTGTACCAAAACCTTCAGACCTAGTCATCTCGTACATTTCATCAAGGCTCATACCATCCTTCTCAACACGAAGCCCATATCTAACCCCATCATAACGCGATAGATTAGATGAAGCTTCAGCTGGTGCAATAATATAATATGTTGGCAGCGAATATTTTGCATGTTTAAGGGAGACATCAACCATTTCTACACCTTGAGCTTTTAAATGGTCAATCGATGCATTCCACATTTTAAGTATCTCATCACTTATGCCTTCAGCTTCCATGAAATCCCTTGGTATACCAATTTTCATACCTTTCACAGATTTATCAGCAGCAGATGCTAGCTCTGGTACAGGGAGATTAACTGAGGTTGAATCTTTCTCATCAAAGCCCATCATAGCTTCAAGCATCATTGCTGCATCCTTAACTGAGCGAGTAAATACTCCAGCTTGATCAAGCGAACTTGCAAAGGCCACCATCCCAAAACGAGAACATCTACCATAAGTTGGTTTAACCCCAACTGTACCAGTATAAGCGGCAGGCTGCCTTACTGACCCACCAGTATCACTACCAAGTGCTGCCATGCTCATAAAGCCCGCAACAGCTGCAGATGAACCACCTGATGAACCACCTGGCACTAAATCTTCGCTTGAGTCTTTAGCTTTCCATGGGCTTATAACATTACCAAAATGGCTGGTCATATTAGAGGAGCCCATCGCGAACTCATCCATATTAAGCTTACCAAGACTTATGGAGCCATGATTCTTTATATTTTGGCTGACAGTGGATTCATAAGGCGGAATAAAATCTGCAAGCATTTTAGAACCTGCAGTTGTTCTAATTCCTTCTGTACAAAAAAGATCCTTGACTCCTACTGGAATCCCTTCAAGCTTGCGCATCTCTCCTCGAGCAATTCTTTGATCAGCATGAATTGCTTGTGACCTTGCTTCGTCAAAAGTTTCAGTAATAAAAGCATTAAGTTTCTTTTGCGCTTCTATTTGGTTAATATGAGCTTCTACAAGTTCTACAGAAGATATTTCTTTTGCCTTTAGCTTTGCTACTGCTTCAGCAATTGTTAATTTTATTAAATCAGTCATTTTAGCCTTTTTATTCTACTACTTTAGGAACGATATAACATTTAATTTCACGGGCAAATTCTGCATCTTTACCTGGAACATTAGCAAATAATTTATCTTCAATATTTTTTGTGGTTACCTCATCTTCTCGCATACGGAGATTTGCTTCTACCACTGAAGTTAGTGGGGTTGCATTTTCAGTATCTACTTCCTTTAGCTGATCAATCATTTCCATAATTCTTGAAAGCTGTCCTGCCATATAATCTAATTTATCATCTTCAATCTTAATGCGGGATAGCTTAGCGCTTTTCTTTACATCTTCTCTTGAAATCATAATCATTACCTTTTAATTCGCCATAATATTATAAGAATCAAGGAATAAATCAATAGGGATGTTAAAAGAGAAGATTTTGATAAAGCACCTTGAAAATTCGCGGTAGAAGCTATAACTTTCAAGGTATTTAAGTTAAAGTTGAATTTATTTTCTCTAATTTCTTTAAGATTCATACAGTATATATTTAAATAATTATCTTTTAATCCTTTTGTATATCAAACGGTAAAATTCTTGCTTTCCTAATTGTTCTTTATTATTCCTTTACAAATAAACTTCATAAGACTAAGTTAGAATTAGTTAGCTTTACAAGCCGTAAAAAATACAGCTCAAAAAATCATAATTATTAAATAATAAAACTTATTTTAAGGAGGAAAAAATGAGGAATATATTTAAAGACCTATACAAAAAACTTGCTGACGCAAAATATTGCATTAAAGCTGAGTCAGCTGAGGCTAAAGGGAAACTTTATGATGCTGAAGAATATTATAACAAAGCAATAGAAATTGCTCACGACCCACTTACCTATTATGGTAAAGGAATGCTATATCTTAAAAACGATAGATATAAGGAAGCAATAGAGTGTATCAAGGAAGCATATAATAGAGCTACAGATAAAACTTTTTTTAAAAAAAAAGAAGATTTATGGTTTAATCTAGGAAAAATATGTTCTGATTTCGAATTTTATGATGAAGCTTTAAAATGTTTTCAAAAAGTTATTGAATTCAATAAATATAATTCTAAGGCTTGGTTAGGTGTTGGTGTAGCTTTTTATAAACAGGGCAATTTGGATGAAGCATTGCCTAATATTAATCATGCTATTAAGTTAGGGGTAGATATTTCTGATTCATTAATAGCCCATTTAATTATAAACCATATCCAATGCGACATTGCAGAGCCAGTATTGTTTACAGAAATACTAATGCCGGCTAGCGCTTTTAAACATGAGCATAAAGCAGATGATATTAGTCCAAAGCATGAGTATAAATCAATTAATGACTGTCCGAAATCCAATAATATATTTAAACTACTTTTTACTCCTGGCACTTCTACCTTTGATGAAAATGGCCCTAGAGCTATAGGTAGTGCTTTTAATGAAAATGCTCCTAAATTTACCGGAAGGACATTTGATGAAGAAGGTAGAGCTCTTAGCGGTGATCATGATGCTGCTGCTTAATATTGCATAAAAATTTATAATTTTTATTTTTAAGGTAAGGGATTAAAAATATTTTATAAATTTAATCCTTTATCCTCTCGCTTAAAACAAATAGTCACTTTAATATCAATATTTTCTTTTTTATAACCGATTTTTGCAGATATTTGCTTATATATTCTATTGTGCCTGCTAAAATTTAGTGTATTATTCACATTCAAAAAACCCTTATAAAATCTAGAAGATTATGAGAAAAATACTCTTTTTGCTTTCAATGATTCTTTTTGCACAAATTAGCTCGGCAGATTTTCCACGCCCATGGCAAATGACATTTCAAACTGCAGTAAGCCCTGTAATGGAAAAAATCGTCAATTTACATAATGATCTTATGTATTTAATGACTGCAATTGTTATATTTGTAGTTGTGTTACTAGGATATGTTTGCGTTAAGTTTAGCGCGAAAAGAAATCCTGTGCCACAGACTTTTTCTCATAACGTTAAACTAGAAATAATTTGGACTTTAATTCCTGTAATTATACTTATGATTATTGCAGTTCCAACCTTCAGAACTTTATATTATGTAGAGAGAGTTGAAAATGCAGAAATGACTGTCAAAGTTGTTGGCTATCAATGGTACTGGCATTATCAATATCCAGATCATGGAAATTTTGAATATGATAGCTACATGATTAATGATAAAGATCTAAAAGAGAAGCAAATTAGATTACTTGAAGTTGACAATAGAGTAATAATTCCTGTAAATACCACAGTTAGGTTTTTAGTTACTGCAGGTGATGTTATACATAGTTTTGCTGTACCTGCATTTGGTATCAAAACTGACGCAGTCCCTGGCAGAATAAATGAAACATGGGTTAAGGTAACAAAGCCTGGAGTTTATTACGGTCAGTGTTCTGAACTTTGTGGCGTCAACCATGCATTCATGCCTATTGCCGTTGAGGTAGTCTCAAAAGAAGAATTTGATGAATGGATTAAAGTTGCTCAAAAGAAGTTTAACTAGGTTCTGCGTCAGGAAATTTTTTAAGATATATTTTTAAAGATTTTTTAGGCGAAATATTAGAAAATTTTGCAGGAATAGCGCTCCTATTTCAAAAAATTTTCTAAGAATTGCAGCCAAAAAAACTTAAAATAGGTTTAAATTAAATTCCATGACACAGAACCTAATATCTCATAAACTTCCCTTAAAGCTCAAAGATACTTAATTTTTTGATTAAGTAGTAACAATTTCATTGATTCAGAAACCTAACGCTGCTAACTTAAGCTGAAAGAATTTAGATAATACCAAAAGTAAAATATTGAATGGTTAATAATATGGCACAAGACGCACATTTAACACATGAAGAAAATCACCATGACGATCATGCTCATGGCGCACCAAAAGGATGGAGAAGATGGTTACTTTCTACCAACCATAAAGATATCGGTACAATGTACCTTATTCTTTCCATAACTTCTGGAATAATTGGGGGGTTATTTTCCCTCGCTTTTAGATTAGAGCTAGTGGGACCAGGTCCACAATTTCTTGGTGGCAACCATCAATTATTTAATGTGCTCGTGACAGCGCACGCACTTATAATGGTGTTTTTTATGATTATGCCAGGGTTATTTGGCGGCTTTGGTAATTGGTTCGTGCCTCTGATGATTGGCGCCCCTGATATGGCCTTTCCAAGACTTAATAATATTAGTTTTTGGCTACTTATCCCTGCGCTTTTATTATTGATACTCTCTGCTTTTGTTGATGGAGGAGCTGGAACTGGCTGGACGCTTTATCCACCGCTCAGTAACATTGCAGGCCATCCCGGTGCTGCAGTTGATATAGCTATATTTAGTTTACACTTAGCCGGTATCTCTTCAATTCTTGGTGCAATTAATATAATTGTAACCATATTTAACATGCGCACACCTGGCATGGGTTTACTTCAAATGCCGCTTTTTGTTTGGTCAATTTTAGTTACTGCATTTTTACTTGTACTAGTGCTCCCAGTTTTAGGTGGCACGATAACAATGCTACTTGTTGATAGAAATTTTGATGCAGCATTTTTTAAACCATCTGGTGGAGGAGACCCACTTTTATTCCAACATCTATTTTGGTTCTTTGGACATCCTGAAGTATATATAATTATTCTTCCTGGCTTTGGTATTATAAGCCAAGTAATATCAACTTTTTCACGTAAACCAGTATTTGGCTATCTTGGAATGGTTGGAGCTATGGTGATTATAGGTTTTCTAGGATCGGTTGTATGGGCACACCATATGTTTACTGTTGGTCTTTCAGTTAATCTTCTTGCGTACTTTACTGCAGCTACCATGGTAATTGCTGTACCAACTGGTATTAAGATCTTTAGCTGGATTGCAACAATGTGGGGGGGGTCTATAGAATTTAAAACCCCAATGCTTTATTGCTTAGGTTTCATTTTCTTATTCACAGTTGGTGGCGTTACAGGGGTAATACTTTCTAATGCAGCGATTGATAGGATTCTACATGATACATATTATGTTGTAGCGCATTTCCACTATACAATGTCACTTGGTGCGTTATTTACCGCCTTTGCTGGTTTCTTTTACTGGTTTGGTAAAATCTCAGGTAGGCAATATCCAGAAATTTTAGGCAAGATTCATTTCTGGCTTACCTTCATTGGTGTGAATCTTACATTTTTCCCACAGCATTTCTTAGGAATTGCTGGTATGCCAAGAAGAATACCAGATTACCCTGAAGCATTTGCTGGATGGAATTATGTATCATCGATTGGTTCGTTTATCTCAATATTTGCATCATTCTTCTTTATATTTATTATATTTTATACATTGAAGTATGGTAAGAAATGTGGCAATAATCCATGGGGTGAGGGGGCAAATACTTTAGAGTGGACTATATCGTCGCCACCGCCATATCATACTTTTGAAGAGCAACCAAAAATAAAATAGTGTTTATCAATGGCAGTAGTAAACCAAGTAATTAATATATCAACCCAAGAATCTAGCATTAGGGATTATATTACTCTGATGAAGCCTAGAGTTATGTCTCTAGTGGTTTTTAGCGGCCTTGCAGGTTTACTAGTCGCGCCAGGTCATATTCATCCCTTTATAGGGTTCATTGCTATACTTTGTATTGCAATGGCTAGTGGCGCTTCAGGTGCTATAAATATGTGGTATGATGCTGATATTGATGCTGTCATGGATCGCACAAAAAAACGCCCTACTGTTACAGGAATAATTTCCCCTCAACAAGCCAGGGATTTTGGTATAGTACTTGGGTTTTTATCAGTTGTAATAATGGCTGTATGCGTAAATATTATCTCAAGTCTCTTACTTCTTTTAGCTATATTATTTTATGTATTTGTCTATACAATATGGTTAAAAAGAAATAGCGTGCAAAATGTTGTAATTGGTGGCGCTTCAGGTGCTTTCCCACCTATGATTGGTTGGGCAGCAGTTACCGGCAATATTGCTATTGAATCAATCATATTATTTATGATAATATTTACTTGGACACCACCTCATACTTGGGCATTAGCGCTCTATAAAATTGGTGATTATAAAAATGGAAATATTCCTATGCTACCTGTAGTAAAGGGAGATGAGCATACAAAGCATCAAATAATATTATACACCGCTCTCATGATAGTTATGAGCCTTGCACCATATTATTTTGATATGAGTGGGTCATTTTATATGTTTTCGGCTGTAGTGCTTGGTGGAGTGTTCCTTTATTACACAATTTTATTGTTACGAGATAAGAAAAATACTATTGCACCAAAAGTTTTTGGCTTCTCAATTATTTATTTATTCTTGATTTTTGTAACTTTAGTTATAGATAATTATATAAGATAAAAATATGCCGCTTTCTCCAAAACATAAAAAAATGTCGCAAAAAAATTATGCTGTACTTATTTGTTTATTAACACTTATGGTATTATTTTTTGGCGCAGCAGTGATAAAATTTGGTGCTACCTCGTAAATAAAATTTCTTAAAAATTATGCAAGCGAAGAAAAATACTAATCTTGCCTTATCCCTTGTCGCAATTGTAATTAGTATGGTGCTTCTTTCTTTCGCAAGCGTACCTTTATATAGTTTATTCTGTAAAGTAACAGGCTATGGAGGAACAGTTAAGGATTCTCCTCTAAGCGCTGGTAGAAAGGGTAAAAGAATTATAACAATCAGGTTTGATGCAAATGTTGACCCTGGACTTCAGTGGAAATTTAAAGCAGAGCAAAAACAAGTTAAAGTTTTAACTGGCGAAAATGCTTTAGCTTTCTACTCAGCTGAGAATACTTCTGACGAAGATATTGTTGGTATGTCTATTTATAACGTCACGCCACACAAAGCTGGAAATTATTTCAATAAAATTCATTGTTTTTGTTTTGAAGAACAATTATTAAAAGCAGGCGAGAAAGTAAACATGCCTGTTTCTTTTTTTATAGATCCTGCTATAGAAGATGATAAAAATTTAAACGACGTGGATACTATCACGCTCTCTTATACTTTTTTTAAGATAAGAAGTGCTGCAAAAGAAAATTAAGTTTAAATTAAACATTTAAAAGTATATTATTTTCATCATTAGTAAATAGTTGTCATAACCAATAATATTTTTGTTTAAAACTTTTGGAGTTTAAAATGGAAGCAAAGAAACATCCATATCATTTAGTCGATTTAAGCCCTTGGCCAATCTTAACTTCTTCTTCACTGCTATTTCTTGCTATAGGCGGAGTAATGATTCTTCATCATTATAATTTTGCTTGGCCAGTATTTGGAGCATCACTCACATTTTTAATCTACTGTACTTATAATTGGTGGGGAGATGTAATTAAAGAAGGTGTTGTAGATCAAGCTCATACAGAGCCAGTTAGAATGGGACTACGCCTTGGCATGGCTTTATTCATTCTTTCTGAAGTAATGTTTTTTGCAGTTTTCTTCTCTTCATTTTTTAAATTTAGTTTATTACCAGTTGACATTCTTGATGGCGTATGGGTTAAAGCTCCCGGGATTTGGCCGCCAGCTGGAATTGAAACTTTTGATCCATGGCATCTACCGTTCATGAATACTCTAATATTACTACTATCAGGAACAACAGTTACATGGGCACATTATGCAATATTAGAGAACAACCAAAAAGATGCAGCAGAAGCTCTTGCTTACACAGTATTTTTAGGCTTGTTTTTCTCTCTCATGCAAGCATTTGAGTACCATCACGCTGCATTTAGTTTTAAAGACGGTGTCTATGCTTCCAACTTCTATATGGCAACTGGTTTCCATGGCGCACACGTTATAATCGGCACAATATTTTTAGCAGTTTGTTATTTTAGGACTAAAAGAGGGGATTTTGCTGCAGGCAAAGGTCATTTAGGGTTCGAGTTTGCTGCCTGGTATTGGCACTTTGTCGACGTAGTATGGCTATTCCTATTTGCCTTTATATATGTGTGGGGAAGATAAGAGTTCTTAAAATGTTTTCATATCAAAAAAAAGACCTTGAATTATTTAGGGTCTTTTTTTTATTTTTACAATTCAAGATTAAAAAATTATTATATTATTCTATTGCAATAAGATTTAGATAAGTTATTATATTTATGTGTTTAACGTAAATAAGGTAACAAACATGGTAACACACACAACAAATAATAATAATAATAATACTGCTAACACCTTAACTATCACAAGCGATTCTATCGTAAACGATTTAGGTGATAACTTCAAAAGCAAACTTTCATTAAGCGGATTAACAGATAGCATAGACTTGTCATCAAATGTTTCCGGGTTAGATTTAAATATTAGTGGATATACTGCTAATGCTATGAAAGGTGCTGGTGTCTTAACTATTACGGGCGCACCTATCACAACTGATTTAGGGGATAGTTTTAAGGGTAATATTCTAGGTACTTCTATAAATGATATTAAAGGCACTGTTAAGGCTTCTAATGTCACGGTTCACAATAATAGTATAGGCTTGTCATCAAAAGTTTCTGTATTGAATTTTGGTAATAACAATTCTGAATCAGAAGCTATTTCAGTAAACGGTAACTTTTCAACTTGTGCTCGAGGTATGGGAACTGTATCTATCGCTGCGAATGCAACAATTACTATTGATGGGGACATTAATGGTGTTAACCTAAACTTCCCAGAAGGTTCTACAACAACTATTAAACAGAGTATATATCCAGCATCTATTTCAATGTTTAATAACGCCGAAGTGATATTTAAGGGAGAAGAGATTAGCTTAAAGAAAGGAGATAAGATTAAATACGAAAACAACTCAATTACTTTAAACAAGGATCTTAATATTAAAAATTCTGATAATTTAGAACTACATATCACTCCAAAGCATGTTGCAAATGAGAGTGAACATTCCCTCACATTATCTGATTTAGTACATTTAAATAACTTAAGTAAGATTGCAAGTAAGCCTAACGCACCTGAGATTGAAGAACAATATAAACCTCTTTTAGGTTTAAATGAGGAACAAAAAATAGAATTATCCATAGATGATATTGATAATTTACCTGCAGTTTTCTCAGTGCTTGATGATGTATTAGATTATCATGCTGATTTTGCAGTAGTCATTGTTGGAAAAGAGTCAGGACTATAAACAAATTTTATAAAAATTATTCACAATAAAAGAGGGAGAATATGGTAAGCCATTCACTAACAAATAACAATGCATCCTTAGCGACAGCAGAGGGTTTCGCTGGAGCCCACTTTGCAAATGGAGATACAATTCAATTATCTAATTCTAATAAATTAATTATAAATAAAGATGCTAACATTGAAGCGGTTAATTTATCCTCAGGCTTACAAAGCATAGTTGTTGGCCCAAATATATCGTCAAGAATTAAATCTTTTGAGCTTAATAATGGTGGCTTAAGCTTTAAACTTGAAAATAATTCAAAACTAACAATTGAATCTAGCTTTACTTTTAAACCTTCAACTACACTTTCAATGGGATCAGATTCCAAATTAGTATTTTTAGGGGATGAATTAATTTTCAACAAAGGATCTAATTTAACTACAGATAAAATTATTATAACTTTAAACAAAGAAGTAGCTATTACCAACCCTGATCATTTAGAGCTCCATATCACTCCAAAGCATGTTGCGAATGAGAATGAGCCTTCATTGTCACTATCTGATTTGGTACACTTAAATAACTTAAGCAAACTTGCAGCCAAACCTAATGCTCCAGAAGTTGCAGATCAATTGAAGCCTCTTATTGGTTTAAATGAAGAACAAGAAATCAAGTTATCCGTATATGATATTGATAATTTACATGTAGCTTTCTCAATACTTGATGATGTATTAAATTATCATACTGAATTTGCACTCTTAATGGGAGAGCAAGAATCAGGATTATAAAATTAGCAGACTATTTAAGAAAGGTTTTGCAGTACAGCAAGGCCTTTCTCATTAAAAGACAAATATTCTTGCTAATTAAACAACATCTCTTTAAGACATAGCAAGTGCATTTTATAGCCTTAAGAGAAAAAGAGAATATAAAACCTACTATATTTTTTAGCTGCATTTAAAAATTAAATATGTTATAAGATCTTTCTAAAGTTAAATTTTTACTTTAGGTTTATGAATAGCGATTACGCAAAAATGCTCATAGAGTTGCAGGCTTATGAACAGGAGCACAATGAGCTCAATCAACTTCTTGACGACGAAGAGCAAGCAAATGCCTTCGACCAACTTACTATTCAAAGATTTAAGAAAAGAAAATTATGGCTGAAGGATAAAATCGCCTATATTAAAAGCCAACTTTATCCTGATATAATTGCCTAAAATTTAAAGTTATATACTTATTTCAACACCTTGATCTGGGTTTGCATCTTGTGCTTTCTGAGCTACTTCTAGCGTGATCTGCCCAGCATTATATTGTTTGTCAACTTCTTCCCAAGCCTCTTTAAGCGGCTTAAACTGCTGAACTATTAATTCTACTGCTTCTTCGCCTTCATGCTTAATATTGATGAGGTTAATTCTAGTAACCATTGTATTATAGAACTTATTCAGTTCAGTAGCAACTTCGCCACCATTTTCCTGATCTAGACAAAGTTGTAAGCCATTTATAATCTCTACAGCTTTTTCAAGGCTATTAAAGCGATCCTGAATATTTTTTTCTCTTATTGCAGATTTTGCATTATTTAAAAACCTTAATATTCCCTCATAAAGCATTACAACTTGTTTAGTTTTACTACTTTGTTCATTTGCTGTTTGATATTTTGAAACTGCATTCTGAATTAATCTATTGCTCATTTAATTATCCTCAATCACGATTATTAGCATTATTATAAGCATCCATAAACATCATGGATTTATTTGCTGCTGCTATGTTTTGTTCAACTTTACTATATTGCATTAATAGATAATCCCTGTGCTTATCTAAGGACAAATTTAATTTTTCAATATCTTGTTTATATCTAGTTGTAGCATCCGTTAAGCTTTTTATCTCATTATCGATCAAACCATCATAAGTAATATAGCTATTTAATGACAAAAACGCCTTATCAGCAAAACCTTGAGTAAATGTCACATCTATAGTATCTATAGCAAGCGTTGTATTGCCAAAATAAGTCATATTGAAGCCAGCAATAATTGTGTCTTCTCTGCCTTTAATAATTCCCGCAAGATTGCCACTACCAGTGCCTGTTTCAGTAAAATCTGCATATTCAATTACTGTAACACCACTTGAATTCTCATATTCTATTGCTACTTTTTCATCTGCAGTATATACGCCCCCTAAACCATCACTTTTTATTTTTACTGTAAACTCTGTTGTGTCTAATAAGGAAGCTCTTTCTCTTGGAACAATTTTATTTTGTGGAGCATTAAAGGTAAATTCAAAAAGCTGTTGTACTTCTTCTAATTTATCATCTAATGCTTTATCCAATAAAGTTTCACTTGCAAGTTCAAGAGAATCTGGAGCTTCTATAATATCATCAGCAGGATTTGCTGGAAGCTTATAAAATGCAAGGCCTATTAAAGCAAGGTTATTTAATTTGGTTGTATCCATACCTATAACATTATAGCTAAGACTATCTTTTAACAAAGATACAGATCTCTTAAACATTGGATCCCTACCAAGATATGCTGTCTCTTTAAAACTATAATCTGTTGGATCGCGCTCCTGTTGTTTAGCAACAAACTGCATGAAGTCGTTATAAGACATTACCAAATTTAAAATACTCTTCTTAATCTCATCTTTATCTTTAGCAAAAGAAAATGTTATATTTTTGTTTGCGGGATCAGCATCAGTATTTGCTGTTAAAAGAGTCATTTTTACTTTATCAATTACGTCACTTACTACATTACTTTTCCGTGTTAAATCCATGCCGTTAAAATTAAACTCTGCATCCTGAGCTATCGTGGCCGGTGCTGTTCCAACATTTCCAAGTAGAGAGCTTGCATCAGTTATAGTATATTCATATCCTGCCCCAGTACCTGTTAAGGTCGATGCCAGTACTAACCTATAATCTGTGCTACTAACTTGAATGATTTCAGCTCTTACATTGGTCTGTGTGGTAAGATAATTTATTTTCTCTTTAACATTTGTAAGTGTATCACCTACTTCAAGAGTTATATCCTTTCCATTAATTTGAAAAGTCCCAGCCTTAAACTCACCAGCAGCAGGCATAGTTTTTGTAATTGAAGTAGTTTTAGAAGTAAATCCTGTCTGCGTGCCAATAGTTACTCCACTTGCACCAATTTGCTCACTTTTAGCAACTGCAAGCTGTTTAATATTAAGCTTATATTCCGCAATAGTTGCTCCTGCTTCGGCGCTAACTTTTACATATTTATCCCAATTTTCTTCTTCATTGGTGGTTCCTGTAACTTTCCTATAATTAAATATATTTTCAGCAGCATCAAGTGGACTTGGTGGATTATGTAAAGCTTTAGCCTTAGTTTGCAGATCCTTCATAAGATATTTCATTTCCTTATAGGCTTCTACCTTATGATTATTCAGCGTTACCTTATCTTCCTTATCTGTTATTGGCTTCTTCTTAACCTCTAACTGAGATTCAACAAGAGTCTTGGTATCCATCCCTGAAGCAAGACCGCTTGTAACGTTTTTCCCAGCGATATTGGTCATACTGCCAAGGTTTATTAGTGGCATAAAAATTCCATATTAATATTTGTCGTTAACATTATATGCAAGAATTATGCCATTAAAGAGTAAAGAAAAGGTAAATAAGCTAGTTATATACATATAATGAAACCATTTGATGCCTTATTGCTACAACATTCATTATTGAGCTGTCAAAGGCTTGTAACGACTGTTCTTAATAAGGTTATTATTTTTAGCATTAGTATATGAATACAATTAAGATTTATTAATTCTACCTTGACTGATTGCTAAATTTAATTTATAATACGCAATATTCACTTTTTAAAGGAAAATAAAATGAAACAATCTAAAATTTCTATAATTTTTTTATGCATAGTATCCTTTCTTGTAACTTCATGTGCATCTGACATTCAATCAAATGCTTATGATAGCGCATCTGTAGGGGAAGCTTCATTTACATATCAAGGCGTAGTAATAAGCGCTAGAAAAGTTGTTGTTCGTCCAGAATCGCTGGAAAAGAATCAAACTGGTATCGGTGTTGGAGCACTTGCTGGTGGCGTTGCTGGTAACCAATTTGGTAAAGGTGGCGGTAATTTAGCAGCTACTGTAGGTGGTGCTGTACTTGGTGGCGTTGCTGGCGCTTTCGCCGAAAGAAAGTTAAAAACCCAAGAAGCTATGGAATATACTGTAAAACTTACAAATGGCCAGATTCTTACAACAGTTCAAGGTCTAGATAATATATTACAAATAGGTCAAGCTGTAATGGTTATTACAAGCCATAATGGACGCTCAAGAATTATCCCAGATAACTCAGGCACACAAGCTGTACAAGCTCCAGTACCAACACCATCTGTTAGGATCAATAAACACAGATAAAATAACATATAATTCTCTTTTTAAAAGGGATTGAGGCATTCAAGCTTCAAATCCCTTTTTTATTTTCCTAAGCGAATCTAATACAGTATAACAGAATTCTTAACACCTAATACTTATAACGCTAATTTTGGATATGATTTAGGTTTAATTTTTGTATTTTTGTTGGTTTGAGTGCGTATGCGGATAGACATGCGAGTATATGGACCAAGAAGTTTATCGGTGCTATGTCTTGGTATGTTCTATGTTCATATGATTTTAAGTGCATTAAAGATCGACTCAATCAAGCATATTTTACGTAAATTAATTTATCATTTATCTCTATAAGGTAATTTTTCATAGTTGATTTTAAGTTAGTAAATAATCTTAAACCTTGGTTAAAAAGCATGTTTCAGACTTCTTCTAAGATATAACACTTATCGCCGTAAATTTTGCTCTTCACTCCCTTTGTTACGTTTTGCTATAGCTTTGATAGTTGGTAAAGCTTTTTTTATCTTTTTAAATTCTTTTGCCTCTGGTAAGACATCGAAACGGAGGGAGGGGGCTAAACTATTTGCCATCCGAAATTGACATTCCCATCTAAATTCGTTTTTGCCATTTAAAAGGCTCTTTTCGTAAGTGTTTTCTAATATTTTTTTTAAGTAAGCTCTATCTTTTATAGTACCCTTTTTAAATTCCTTAAAATCACTTTTTAGTTTGTCATTAGCTATCTTTTGAATCTCTATATATTTTCTATCTGTAACTTCATTATCTAAATCTAGAGCTTTTACCATAGAAAGATAATAGTCTAACTTTCCTAGGCCCTCTATTCCTTGTTTTGCAAATTTATCTATGCTTTTTGCAATTTCTTTTGTAATTGGTTCTAAGGCTTCTAAAGCATCCTTATATTTCTCTCCAAGTTTTGTAGATAATTTTGCATCGAATATTTCTATAAGGTTTTTCATTTCCTTAACTGTTTCTTTGACCATAAAAGCTTGTTGTTCTAGATGCAGTATATTTTCGATCGATTCATCAGTGTAACCTTTCTTTTTTGCTTCTTCACGAATATCTGTTATTTGCTTATATAATTCCTTCATATAGTCTATAGAATTGGAAAAATTTTTACCAAATTTTTTAATAATTAAATCATCGAAAATAGCTTCAACTTCAGTTTTATTCATAAGTTTAAATTGACTTAAATTAAATTCTGTTGCTTCTTGCTCCTTATTTTCTACTTTCTCTTCTGACCTTCCTGGTTTTGAAAAAATACTTTGTTTTGGTATTAATACTGAAAGTCTATCGTTGAAGACTTGATGAAACCCTTCAGATAAAATTGCTTTAAATTTTTGTCTTTCTTTTTTAGATGTCATTTTTTAATCTATTTTTAACTTATTCTAATTTAACCAATTATAACTGCGAACATTTAATAAAATATTAATAGCAACAATCTATTTGATATAAGCAGATGAATGAATAAATCAGGAGAAAAAAACTAATGTAAGATATATGGGTAGAAATATTTAAGACAAAGGTTTAGTGATTATTTAGTTCAATATACTCTTATTATTAGCGAGAGTGTTGGATTTATATAATAATGGATAAGCAAAAGAAATACTTTATACTAATCTGTAATTTTTAAAACGCTGATATCTCCTTAAGGTAATTTTTCATAGTTGACTTTAAGTTAGTAAATAACCTTAGACCTTTGCTATAAAGCTTGTTCCAGACTTTTTTGTAGATATAACCATTATCGCCATAAATTTACCCTTCAAGCCTTTAGTTAAATCGCTTAAAACTAATATGTCGCTTTTATTGCCTTTAGTAAATTTAATGCTCATAATCTCCCCCTTATTATTTATTATTAAATGTAATTTATATCCCATAAACCAACCATAGGAATTACGACCCATATTGCATATTCCTTTAAATACACGCATGCTGCCAGTCTTCTTATTATGACATATTTGGAGTTCGTTGAATCAACGTAATATATGCTAGTTTCTTCACCACGCAAGCAATGTAGCATCACAGTCAAAGGTAGCATTAATCTTGGCATTAGCTGGACTATTCGAGAGTAACTTAGGAGATGCGAAAAACACCCTTTATGCTTAATTGGAAGGTAGTATAAATAATAGTTCTTGAAATCCTTACATGGTGATAGGTGAAAACTTAAAACTACCGTCAATAGTTCACTTAAGATCATCTCAGATTCCCTAGATCTCTGACCTAAAGAAGGTAGTAATTTATTTTTAACCTAATCCGTGTAATATCTGCAAAAATTATCTACAAAATAATATATAAATGGATAGCTTCTCTCATGGTGTTGACCGTATTATTTCTTCATAAAAATAATACTAAATCAACGCCACTAAACCCGTAATACCTATTAAAACCTACAACCCAAATTACCATTATCCAAAACTAGCGTGGCGATATGGTAAATTTAGATAAATTAGCGTCTATTACACTTAGATATAGAGGCTGGGTATCGTAGACCATGCTCCCTTTTTTGATGCATAAGACTTCTAATTGCTGCATAAGGATCGGCTGATTCACGAGCAATTGCATCAGTAATTTCAATTGTCTGTGAACGAGAATGAATCATAGAAGCTGCTGTAATTCCATTATTCTGATAGGAATTTAAATTCTGTCTTACAGGATCTATTTTATTTAACACTAAAATATCACTAAAATCCCTAGCATTAGTTGTGCCAAAAAATGGAACAACAAGATATGGACCAGGCTTTACACCGTACCTAGCAAGAGTACTCCCAAAAGTTTGTGGATCTTTCTCAATGCCAAGTTTTGTAGCAACATCAAAAGTACCGCCTATACCTACTGTAGTATTGATAAAAAATCGCCAAATACTTTTTACAGTGTCTCTTAAACGAAATTGTAAAGCATTATTTACAATAGTTACAGGGGTTTTTATATTATCTACAAAATTCCCGACCCTTTCCTTAGCAAAATCAGGCACTAAAATTTGATAACTTTTTGATACTGGTCTAAGCAGCACATAATCAAGAAATGAATTAAAAGCGAAAACTTTTCTATTAAATTTTTCATATGGATCATAAAGATCAGTACATTCCTCTGCATCCATATCATAGCTTGGATAGCTTGCTGTATCAAGATCTTGTGTTTTTGTATATGCAGCATAACTAGACGAATTAGTTAAGACAATCAATGATAGAAATAAGGTAATTTTCTTTAAAATAACCATTTTGTTTCCCTATTTTATTAGTTGAACTAAGGTTTATAGAGATTAAATTTCAGTATATTTATTATGAGCAGATAATTAAAGAATACTTTTCTGAAATATGATACGAAAAGCTCTCAATAGATTCTACCTTCAAACCTGCTGATTTAATCTCAGACTCAATTGTGTTCGTATCATACACGAAATTTATTTTACTTCTATCAAAATTTACATTATCACCAGCAGCAAGCTTTAAACATAATATTATTTTTGCGTCAGGCATTTTCTTTTTAAGTGGCTTTAATACTAAAGAAATACTCTTATAAATAGATAAGCTATTGAAAGCTATAACCAAATCAAATCTTTCATCTACTTTCTTTATATACTCATCTATAAATTGACAATGCACTTTGTTATAGTAATCATTACTTGCATAATTTCTATTGCGAGCTATTCTACACATACGGTGTGATAACTCTACCCCTTCTAAGATAACTCCTTCTTTCATTGCTGGAGCTAATTTTTCACCAATAAATCCAGTCTTACAACCTAAATCAAGAATTTTATTGCCTTTAGATAAATCCTCAATTAATGGCAGTAATCTATCTGTAAATTTACTAACTAATTCATTTTTGTTATTTGAGTATTCTTCATCAATCCTATCTGCCCATAATTCATAATATTGATTCAATATATTAACTGGAATTGAGGCTATATCGTTAGCTTTTAAGAATTTCATTATTTCTTTAGCTTCAAGCTCATGGGTTGAGGCAAAATAACTTTCTGCTTTCTCAAAATCTTGCTTTATGAAATAACACCATCCTAGCATATATTTTGCTTTTGAATCACCTGAAGTAAGAAACTTATCAACAAATTTAAATCTAAAAATAGCATCATTGAGGTTACCATTCTGTAAATGAAATATACCAAGCTCTATATTGGTGGTCTTAAGATCCTTCATTTTATCACGAGCGACAATAAACCACCTTGCACTTGAAAAGAATTTTTCAGTAAGAAACTTGCAAAGTTGAATAAATAACTTATTCAAATAGATTTTAAGGCCATTAATTTTAAGTGTAATATTTGTTTTTAAATTGGTTATATTCATAAAATTGCTACAGAATTGAAAATATATAAAAGCAAATTTTTAAGGTTTGATTTTGGTCTAATGTTTCCATATAATTTTCTAGATATCAACTTTAGATTAAATATTAACTACTATATTATAAAAGGGTGTCTAAATATGCCACTAATCGCACGCAGAATGCAATCAATAAAACCATCTCCTACACTTGCCGTTAACGCTAAGGCTAATGAGCTTAAACTTGCTGGAATAGATGTTATTTCCTTAGGCGCAGGCGAGCCTGATTTTGACACTCCTGATAATATCAAGGAAGCAGCTATACAAGCAATTAAAGAAGGCTTTACAAAATATACTGCAGTTGAAGGAATTAGAGAGCTTAAAGTTGCAATTAAAGATAAATTCTTAAAAGAGAATAATTTAAAATATGAATTAGACGAATTAATAGTAAGCTCTGGTGGAAAGCAAGTAATTTATAATGCCTTAATGGCCACTTTAGATGAAGGTGATGAAGTAATTATACCTTCACCTTACTGGGTGTCTTATCCAGATATGACGCTACTTGCTGGGGGAGAGCCCAAATTTATTGAATGCGAAATCCAAACAAATTTTAAATTAACAGCGGAAGAATTAGAAAAAGCAATTACGCCTAAAACAAAGTGGCTTATAATAAACTCACCATCTAACCCTACAGGCGCAGCTTATACTAAAGAGGAGCTTGTAGATATTGCAAATGTTCTTATAAAATATCCTCATGTTTATGTTATGTCTGACGATATTTATGAGCATATTGTTTATGATGATTTTCAATTTAATAATATAGTACAAGTTGAACCATCTCTAAAAAATAGAACTTTACTTGCAAATGGAGTCTCTAAATCTTACTCTATGACAGGTTGGAGAATTGGCTATGGTGCAGGCCCAAAGGAATTAATTAAAAATATGACTATAATTCAGTCTCAAAGCACTTCTAACCCTTGTTCTATTAGTCAAAAAGCAGCGGTTGAAGCCCTAAATGGGCCACAAGATTTTATCGAGCCGAATAAAATTGGCTTTAAGCGCAAACGTGATCTAGTTATATCAATGCTTGTTGAAATAGAAGGAATAAGTTGCAATACTCCCGAAGGAGGGTTTTATCTTTTCCCTTCATGTAAGCAAATATTTGGCAAGGTTACACCTAAGGGTGAAAAGATTAGCAATGATATAGATTTTTCTAGATATTTACTTGAGGATGCGAATGTTGCAGTTGTGCCTGGTAGTGCCTTTGGCCTAAGTGGATATTTTAGGATATCATATGCAACGTCCGAACAGCAACTAGCGGATGCTTGTACAAGAATTAGGAAATCCTGCGAGAAGCTTAAGTAAAGATGCTAAAAAGAGCTAAAAAATTCTTACTTAATAATATTTTATTGCGCATTATTTTAGCATTTTCTTTAATGCTATATTTAAGGTTCGTTTATTGGACTACCAAGTGGAAATTTATATCTCCTGACGGACATTCAACAAAAGTGCCTGATTGTCGGCAAACTATTCTTATTACTTGGCATAATAGACTTGCAATAATGCCATTCATGGCCAAAGGGATGAAAAAATTTTATGCTCTTGCTTCAAACCACCCTGATGGCATGATAATTGCATGGATTTTAAGGTTTTTTTTGCTTAAAGTAATTAAAGGATCAACTAATAGAAATGCTTTTCTAGCTTTAAAGCAGATTATAAAAGTTTTAAAAGATGGTGGTAATATTGGTATAACACCTGATGGACCAAAAGGGCCAGTATATAAAATAAACAGCAATTTAGTAAGTGCAGCAAAATTATCAAATGCGGAAATAATTGTAACAGGCTGTTATATTTCAAAATTTAAAGAGCTCAAAAGCTGGGATAGTTTTATATTTCCCCTCCCTTTTGCAAAATGCACTATAGTAATTGATCAAGCAATTACAGTTACTAAAGATATGGATGGTGAAGAATTAAATATTATGCTTGAGAATAAAATGAATTTACTTAATGAAATTGCTAAAAAATTAACTGTATAATAAAATGTTTATAAATTTCTATCGAATTTTTACTATCATAGTAATGCCTATTCTTTATCTTTTAATAAGCATTAGAAAAATTATAGGTAAAGAAGATAAAACACGTTTCAGGGAGAGATTTGGCTTTGCTGCTGTAAAAAGAAATAAAGGATTTTTATTATGGATTCACGCAGCAAGCGTAGGCGAAGCACTCTCCGTGTTGCCTTTAATAGAGAATTTAAATTTTAATTACCCAAAAATTAATATTCTCTTAACAACTGGGACAGTTACATCGACTAAAGTTATTGTCGATAAACTCCCTCCTTCTGTCATGCACCAATATATAGTTATTGATAGCTATTTCTGTGTACGTCGATTCATTGATAATTGGAGCCCTAATCTTGCTATTTTCATAGAATCAGAACTATGGCCTAATTTGCTTAATGAGACCGCTAAAATTTGTCCATTATTGCTTCTCAATGCTCGCATGTCAGATAGATCTTTCAGAATATGGCGCTTTTTTAAATCGCTTGCAGAGGCTTTACTAAATAAATTTGATTTGATATTGACGCAAAGTAAAAATGATTTAGAGAAATATTTAGCTTTAGGGGCGGGGAGCCTTAAAAATGCTGGTAATATTAAATATGCTAATACTAATTATTCATTTGATGAATATGAACAGGAAAAATTAAAGCAGCAAATAAAAAATAGAAAAGTTTGGCTTGCAGCAAGCACTCATCAAGCTGATGAAGAAGTTATTTATAAAACGCACTTAGCCTTAAAAGCAATTTATCCAAATATACTGACGATTATGGCACCTCGACATCCTGATCGAACTTCTAAAATTATCGATCATATAGCCACTCACCCTATTAAATTTGTTTGCCGGAGTAATCTTGATTCAATTAAACCAGATACTGATATTTATTTAGCTAACACATTAGGCGAAATGAGCTTATTTTATAGTATAGCTGATGTAATATTCATCGGTGGATCCTTTGCTAATGGAGGGCATAACCTTATTGAAGCAGCATATTTTGGTAAACCGATCATATTTGGACCAAATATGTCAAATTTTAAGGAAATAGCTGAAGAGTTCTTAAGTCGAGAGGCTGCTATCCAAATTACAAATGCAAAAGAATTAGTCAAAAATGTGACTAACTTGCTTGATCAAGCTCATGTTAAAGATGCTAGAAAATATACTGTTAACGCTAGTAAAATTCTAAAGGATCATCAGAAAGTTTTAAGCGAGTATTTAAAAGCTATTGCAAAATATATCCCAGACCTTAATAGTGAAGATGCTTAAATTAAACTATCCAAATTTTTGGCAATTTAAAACCTCATTTTTGAGTTTTTTATTACTGCCATTTTCATGGTTATATTACATTATAAGTCTGATAAAATCTGCTATTACCACTCCAATTAGATTGCCTATTCCTGTAATATGCGTTGGAAATATAAATATTGGTGGTACTGGTAAAACGCAAATGGCATTATATTTGGCTCGTAAATTTAAAGAACGAGGTAAAAATATATGTATCGTTACAAAGGGTTACGGAAGACAATCGAATGACACTAAGCTAATCGATATTATTAAAGATAAAGTTTTACAAACTGGCGATGAGGCTTTTATGCTTGCGCGCTTCTTCCCTGTTATTATTTATAAAGATATAAATTTAGTTATAAAGATAATCCAGGAACAAAATTTTGAAATAGCAATATTTGATGACGCTCTGCAGAATAATATTATAAAGGATTTCACTATAGTTACGGTTGATGGATTACGTGGATTTGGAAATGAGAGACTTATTCCTGCAGGGCCATTACGAGAAAATATATGCACTATAGATAAAAAAGCAAATTGTGCTATTGTAATCGGCCCTGATAATTACAAAGTTGTAAATAAAATCAATATTCCAATATTTACAGCAAAAATAACTTCTACTAAAGTATTAGATAAAATAAAAAGTTATATTGCTTTTGCTGGAATTGGCAACCCTGATAAATTTTATCTAAGTCTTAAAGAGCTTGGTTTAAATATAGTTGAAAAGCATAATTTCCCAGATCATTATAATTATGCAGAAGATGACATCATCAAGCTCTGGGCTCAAGCCACCAAGTTAAATTGCACACTTGTCACTACTGAGAAAGATTGGGTTAAACTAAATAGTGATTGGCAGAAAAAAATTATATATATAGAAGTTAAACTCGAAATAGAAAACGAGAATAAATTAAAAGGATTATTAGATGAAACCATATTTGAGAAAAGTAAGATACTTAGCTGAATATGCAATATTTATCACATTATTCAAATTATTGCAGCAATTTAATATTAGTCGTGCTGCTTCATTTTGCGCCTGTCTTACAAGATTAATTGGTCCTTTACTTTCAGTCTCAAATCTTGCTAGGCGAAATATAAAATATGTAGGGCTTGAAAAGTCAGATAAAAAAATTGACTCAATGCTAAGTGATGCTTGGGATAATTTCGGTAGATTTATTGGAGAATTTGCTCATCTCAGCAAACTCACTGATGATCAATTATCACAAATGATTGAACTTGATAATATGCAGAAGCTTGTAAGCTTATGCGAAACTAATCAACCCTTTATATTATTTACGGGGCATTTTGCTAATTGGGATCTTGCCCTTAGCCAAATGTCAAAGCTTGGTAAAGAGCTTAGTGTAGTTTATCGGAAAGCTAATAATCCATATGTTGATAAAATAATTCGCTCAACTAGAACTCGGAGTAATATACATTTAATCGAAAAAGGCCCTCATGGTTTTAAGCAGCTTATAAGGTCTATAAAAGCAGGACGCCCTATTATTATGCTTGTTGATCAACGTATGAATGAAGGAATACAAGTTCCTTTCATGGGGAAGCCTGCCATGACTGCTGATGCAATTGCAAGGCTTGCAATACAATTTAATTATAAAATAATACCTGCGCAAATTATACGCCAAGGGCAATGCTCAAAATTTAAAGCAATAATCCAGCCTGAAATTGAGATTAGTAAAACAGGTGATATAGAGAGAGATGTATATAATATCATTGAGAAAATAAATATAATTATTGAAGGTTGGGTTAGAGAGCACCCAACCCAATGGTTTTGGTTCCATAATCGCTGGGGGATTAGGTAGAGAATGGATAAATTATTGCTCTTTAGGCTTAAATAAGTAATAATTCACAAACCTCACTTATAAAAAAATTATATTGAACTTGCAATTGTAAATATTTAATATATTTTCAAATAATTTAAGTAAAAAGTATTCTTATATGAAAAAATTTATTCTTTGTTTCTTTTATCCTTATTTGATTCTCTTGTTTTTGACCGGATGCACTGGTACAAACCCTAATGTTATAAATAAGAATAAATTAAAATCACTTAATGATGGAACTAAGGCCTTAATCTTAGTGCAAACCACACCTATAGTAAGCAAAGGTAGTCTTTTATATGATAGGCAGAAACGTATTGAAACAAGTTGGCTTAATCTTTACAATCCTAATAATCTTATAAGAACGCAGAATTACAGAAATGTATATATTACACCGACTGTAATAACTTATAAGTACCAAGATATTGAATTATATTTAGTAAACCCTGGTGATTATACCTTAAGAAGCTTAATTTACTATGAGAATGACGCAGTGTCTTATAGAACACAAGGATTAAATAACTTTGCTAATTTCTCTGTAAAAGGGGGCGAGATTTTATATATAGGAAACCTTGTACTGAATATTAGAGATAACAATATTGAATCTAGAAAATTTTTACGAAAAGCGTTAACAGTAGAGGATAATTATTCAATCGCTAAAGCATATCTAGAAACAAATCACCCTTCTCTTGCTACGAAATTACAGAAAAGATTGATAGGCTTGAATAAAGATATTAGCAGGTAAAATTATGTTAAAGTTAAAAAATTTCTTTTCCTTATTATTTATAACAATTTCTTTCTCAGGCTGTATGTCAGCTAAAATACCTGATAAGCAGGTAAAAGATGTATTAAATAATAATAAAGCCTTAATAATATTCTCTGCTAGTGCGAAAGAAACTGAATCTGATATCAACTATCCTGTCAGCACAATTTGGAAAAACACTTTAACAAAAGAGTATATCCCTTCATCCAACGACTCTTTTTATGATAGTGCCTGGGACTATGTGTTGAAAGCTCATGTCGTAAATCCTGGTACATACAGATTAAAGAAAATTATATTTACTACTTTTTCTTATGACAAGCAAACTACCCATACTATATATATAGACCACCCAATAGAATTTTCAACAAAAGGTGGGGAAGCAATATATTTAGGTCATATTGATTTTAGATCTACCCCTAAAGGAATTTCCTATAAAGTAGAGGATAAATTCGATAAGATTAATAAAGATCATGAGAAGTTTTTACATAAATTTCAAAATAGACTTCTCAATAAAACTTTAAAAATCAAGTAAGATATCTTATGTTACTGTTTATCCTGCGAATCGTTTGTAAATCTATTCGTAGTATATACAGTAACGACTTATGTCCTATCTAACTATTAAGTTACTAGATTAAGTATAAAATGAAGTTGATTAAAGAACTAAAAAACTTAAGATTTCATGTGCGGAATATATTCGTCAGGCTAATGTATTTATGAATAAAACAAATATTGAGAGTGAAAAGAAATTATGCTTATTGAGGTAAGTAGTAATACTCAGTGTTTTTTTATGCTTTTGCCTCATGCCTATAAATTACATTTATCTAATTACCACCTTGATAAAGTAAAATGAAATATTATATCATAAATAAGTGTCTTATGGAGGATCTTATTTATGAATATAGAAAAATTTACTGAAAAATCCCGCAATGTTATTACTAATGCTCAAAATGAGGCTATTAAGAGTAATCATCAACATTTAACACCTCTACATATACTCAAAGCTCTTGTGACAGAGGAGGATAATATTCTTCAAAGTCTGCTAAGTCATTTTAATGTAAAACTCTCATCAATTGAAGAGCGTGTAAATAAAGAACTTAACCGCCTCCCACAAATCCAAGTTCATGGGGGCGGCCAACTTTACATGGCAAGTGATGCGGCAAAGGCGCTGCAACAAGCAACAGATCTTGCCAAAAACAATGGTGATAGTTTCATAACTGTTGAGAGGTTATTCGAAGCATTAACTTATGATGCTGGCGTCACAGGTGACATTTTAAAGGAATTTAAGCTTGATTCTAAAAAAGTTGCAGCAGCAATTACCGAACTACGTAAAGGAAAAACAGCTGATACTGAGTCAGCAGAAAGCACTTATGAAGCGCTGAAAAAATATGGGAGGGATGTAACAGAACTTGCCCTTGCGGGCAAACTAGACCCTGTGATAGGACGTGATGAAGAAATTCGCCGGGCTATTCAAGTATTATCACGTAGAACCAAAAATAACCCAGTGTTGATTGGTGAACCGGGGGTTGGTAAAACTGCTATAGTCGAAGGGCTTGCGCAACGAATTGTCTCAGGCGATATACCTGATGCTTTAATGGGTTCAAAACTTATTGAGCTTGATATGGGTGCACTTATTGCAGGTGCTAAATTTCGTGGCGAATTTGAAGAGCGTCTTAAAGCAGTGCTGCATGAGATAAAAGAATCAAGTGGTGAAATAATCCTCTTTATTGACGAAATACATTTGCTTGTTGGAGCTGGTAAAACTGAAGGGGCAATGGATGCATCTAACTTGCTCAAACCTATGCTTGCACGAGGTGAACTACATTGTATAGGCGCAACCACTTTGGATGAATATCGCAAATATATAGAAAAAGATGCAGCTCTTGCTCGTCGTTTCCAACCAGTCTATGTTAATGAGCCTAGTCTTGCAGATACTATATCAATATTACGAGGAATTAAGGAAAAATACGAAGTGCATCATGGGATCAGAATTTCAGATAGTGCAATTATTGCAGCAGCAAATCTTTCACATAGATATATAACAGATCGGTTCTTACCTGATAAAGCAATTGATTTAATTGATGAAGCTGCAAGCCGACTAAAAATCGAAGTATCAAGCAAACCTGAAGAGCTTGATGAGTTGGACCGCAAAATCATGCAGATTAAGATTGAGTGTGAAGCTTTAAAAAAAGAAAATGATCCAGCCTCACAAAAAAGGCTTGAGGATCTTAAAACAGAGCTTGAAAAATTAGAAGCAAAATCAGCTGATTTTACAGAAAAATTGCAAGCTGAAAAATCCAAAATTCACCTTGCACAAAAGTTGAAGGAGGATCTTGATAGAGCTCGTATGGAACTTGAACGTGCTGAACGTAGTAGCGACCTTGCCCGAGCTGGTGAGCTTAAATATGGTATTATCCCAAAACTTATGAAGGATCTTTCAGAAGCCGAGCAAGCTGAGGGGAAATCAAATTTACTTAAAGAGGCTATAACCGAAGAAGATATTGCAACCATAGTTTCTCGTATTACAGGCATTCCTGTTGATAAAATGTTATCAAGCGAGAAAGAAAAACTGCTTAAAATGGAAGATAATTTACGTAAATATGTTGTTGGCCAAGAAGATGCAGTTATTGCTGTAAGTGATTCAGTAAGGCGGGCGCGCACAGGACTGCAAGATGAGAATCGCCCACTTGGATCTTTCTTATTTTTAGGCCCAACTGGTGTTGGTAAAACTGAGCTTGCTAAAGCTTTGGCTGAGTTTTTATTTAATGACCGCAATGCCTTGCTTAGAGTTGATATGTCCGAATATATGGAGAAGCATGCAGTATCAAGACTAATTGGTGCACCTCCTGGTTATGTGGGTTATGAAGAGGGGGGAGTACTAACGGAGGCAGTACGTCGTCGCCCTTATCAAGTTATTTTATTTGATGAAGTTGAAAAAGCGCACCCTGATGTATTTAATATTCTATTGCAAGTTTTGGATGATGGAAGGCTAACTGATAGCCAAGGAAGAACTGTTGATTTTAGAAATACGATTATTATTCTTACCTCAAATCTTGGTTCAGACATATTATTGATGAAAAAAGATGATGAACCGATAGAGAAATATCGAGAGCCAGTAATGAATGTTGTTAGATCAGTATTTAGGCCAGAATTTTTAAATAGGCTTGACGAAATATTGCTTTTTAACCAGCTAAGTCGCAAGGATATGAATAAAATTGTCCAGATTCAAATGGATAGACTAAGAGATACATTAAAGACGCAAGATTTAAATCTTGAATATGATGATAAAGCATTAGATTTGATTGCTGAACATGGTTATGACCCTACTTATGGCGCAAGACCACTAAAGAGAGTTATTCAACGCGAAATCCAGAATAATATTGCAAAAATGATTCTTGCGGGAGAAATTACTCCTAAATCGACAATTGATATTACTGCTAAGGGGAATTTGATTTCGATTAAATAATATAGGGGGAGGGGGTCTTGTGCCCTAACTCTAAAGCGCCTCAGCGAGCAAGCCATCCAAAGCCTTCGGCGAAGGGTGGAGTTCATGGCAAAACAGACCTTTAGATTCGGTTTACGCTATAGATTCTGTGAAGGAAGTTTTTTAATATATATTTTTAAAGATTTTTAGGCGAAATATTAGAAAATTTTGCAGGAATAGTGTTCCTATTTCAAAAAATTTTCTAAGAATTGCAGCCAAAAAGGTCTAAAATAGGTTTAAATTAAATTTCCTTCAGAGAATCTAGTATATTTTGAATATTTAGTAATTAAAGTAAGACATGAAGAGCATATTATTTTAATAAGTCTCTATTAATGAATATGGAGAATGTCTCATTTTGTGTGATATTCATAATTCTAATTCCATCACCGTTACAATATGTGATTTGAATTCATTCATGCCTATTTTCTTCCATCCAAGGCGTCTGTAATATTCTGGTACGGTAGGATCAAAAGTGAAAAGATAAAGCTTTTCAAAGTCAAGTTCTTTTGCTTTCATGATTGCTGCATCGATAAGCTTTTTGCCGATACCTTTTTTTTGATATTTTGGATCAACTACCAAATCTCCAAGCCAAGGTCCTAAATCCGGTCGAACACCGCCATCTAGTTCTAATGTGCAAAAGCCCACGGGAATTTCACCGTATAGTGCAATGTAACTAAGAGGCATATCTTGGTTTAGCTCTTTATAAGACAAAGATTCAATTTCTTCAATGCTAATCTCTGGCATCCAGATCTTGCCCAGAACTTCATGCCAAATTTTCGCAAGCTTTGGTATCGCTTGTGGGTAATTTTTCAAAAGATCGATTTTAATCATACAAACTATCTTATATTCCTTCCGTCGCCAGGATTTGTTTTTTGGGTCTTATTTTAGCCTGCCATCAAAGGATTAAACTTGAGTATTGTGTCTGTTATATACACGATGGAGAAACTAATTTTTCTCCATCAATTAATGCTGCTTTACACTGAATTTTTGAGCTAAAGCCCCCAATTGTTCCATCTTTTCTAACTATTCGATGACACGGAATAAGATAAGCTATATTATTTTTGCCTAGAGCATTTGCAACTGCTCTATATGATCTCGGGTGGCCAATTTGAGTAGCAAGTTCATGATAATTCCAAGTTTTGCCCTTTGGAATTGTAAGAGCAGCCTGCCAAACTTTGACCTGAAATTCTGTTCCAACAAGTAGTAATTTATCGGTAGGTAATTCCTCTATGCAAGCTTGGTCAGCATTTTCTACAAATTCAGTTTTATAGATTCCCCCTGAAGTTGCGTGAATCAGTAATGGAGTTGCTGGTGTTGAAAGATAATATTTTGAGGTTTCATTCTCCTTTAGGTGCTTAGCGAACTCTTGGTGAGTCATAATTTGAACTTTAAAGCAGTAATCCATATAATTACCATTTAAGCATGGGCAAGAGTTTTGAAATCTTTGATCGTGGTTTTTATTTGATATGGATCTTTTAAAATCTCAATTACAGTTCGGCAGAGTGGTAACTCGATATCATGCTTATTTATAAGTATTTCTATGGCCTTACTTGCATTTATGCCTTCTACCAAATATGGGTAGTTTTCAATAAGTTGATCAGGTTGTTCTGCTAAAACAAGATCAACGCCAAAATTATAATTACGTGATTTCATAGCATTAATGCCAAGCGATAAATCGCCAATAGCTGATACGTTGAAGCATGAATCAATCTTCCCGCCCAGTAGCACAGAGAGATCCTTGATTTCTTTCAAACCTTGAGTAAGTAAAAATGCTTTTGCATTGTGACCAAGCCTAAGCGCATCGAAGATACCTGCCATAATTGCAACCATATTTTTAATAGTTCCAGCGATTTGCGGTGTTATTATATCTGTGCAAAGGGTTGTTATAAGTGTATCTGTTTCAATTGATTCTGCGATATGTTTTGCAGTATTTAAATTCGTACAGGAAACATTGATAGATGCTGGTAAGTTACTTGCAATTTCAAAAGCTAAATTTGGTCCACTTAAGATTGCTGTCTCAAACCCCGGTAAAGTTTCATTAATCGTCTCTGTAAGTAATTGGCCAGTTGTTTGATCAAGACCTTTAGTGGCTATAATAATTGGCTTTTCTATATTATAATTATTTTCCTTTATAAGGCTCAATACTTCTGCAAAAGCTGTTGAAGGAACAGCAATTATTAAGGCTTCATGCTGATTTAAGTCACTAAAATTGTTAGAAGCAACAAGGTTTTTTGGAAGCGCGATTCCAGGGATATATTTACTATTTGTATGTTCGATATTTATCTCATGCATTATATCTTTGTTTCTGATGTAAAGGGTGCATTTCTCATGGTTCTTTAAAAATTGTATAGCAAGAGCGGTCGCCCAAGCCCCGCCACCGATTATAGCTATATCATTTATATTAGTGTTGAACATAGTTTATTGTATATTTCCTGAGATAGTTTCCGCTTAAAACTATAATACAAATAACGCCTAGTTGCGCAAACAATTTTTTTTATAAATTCATAAGTTAAATAAAATCAATACTTGACAAAATAATCAATAAAATATATTTTTGTGCACAAAATCGATTAATATGCATATAAATATAAATCATGATAATAAATAATGAAAATATTCCGCTTTCCCAAAAATGTTATAGCGGTATAAAAGAATCCATATTAAATGGAACTTTCCTTCCCGGGCAGAAATTACTAATGGCAAATCTTTGCGAGTTATATAAGGTTGCAAATACACCTATTAGAGAAGCCTTAACAAGACTTACCTCTGAAGGACTAGTAAAAGCTGAGGATAATAAAGGCTTTAGGGTAGCAAAACTCTCAGAAATTGAAATTAGGGACCTTATAACTAGTTTTAGCGAGCTTGAATTGCTCTTAATCAGAAAATCTATGCTTGCGGGGGATGAGCTTTGGGAAGCAGAAATACTTAAAAACCTTCATTTACTAAAGCTTGTGGAGGATACGAATGAAAAAGTTACTTATGATATATGGGTTGAGCGTAATAGGAATTTCCATTTAGCATTAGTAGCAGGCTATAATTCTCCATGTCTTATTAAGATAAGATCTGAACTAATGCAACAAATTGAGCGATATGACCGACTTATGTTTAATCTGAATAAGCAGCCGCTTAAGGCGAATCATGAAGAGCATAGAGAAATTGCTTTTACTACAATAAAAAGAAAAATAGATGAGGTAAGTAAGCTTATCACTTACCACTTTACAGGTGGGTTAGATACTTTTATTAAAGACTTAAAACAAAATAATTTGGTATAAAATGCTTAGTATAAATAATTTAATAATGCAATATGGTGGAAGGATATTATTCCACGAAGTGAATTTGAACATATTAAAAGCTAGGCGCTATGGTGTAGTTGGCGCTAATGGAACAGGTAAATCTACTTTTCTGCGGATTTTATCCGGTGAGGAAACCCCAAGTGATGGAGAGATAAATCTTCCTAAAAATACCCAGATTGGTTTCCTAAAGCAAAACCAGTTTCTTTATGAGAATGTCAATATTATTGATATTGTTTTGCAAGGCAAACAAAAACTTTGGCAAGCAATGAAAGAGAAAGATGCCATACTTGCACAAGAAGAAATAGATATGGATGCAGCTTATAAATTAAGTGAGCTTGAAGAAATAATATTGCTCTATGATGGTTATACTGCAGAATATATTGCCCAAGAAATTCTAGTCGGACTTGGCATTAAGGAAGAATATCACTTCCAGCCTTTGAGTGTTTTATCAGGCGGTTATAAGCTACGTGTACTGCTTGCTCAAACTTTGTTTAGTGAGCCAGATATTATGCTACTAGATGAGCCAACAAACCACCTTGATATTGTAACAATAGCATGGCTTGAGCAATATTTAATCAACAACTTTAAAGGTGCGCTGGTAGTAATTTCACATGATAGGTCTTTCTTAAATAACCTTTGTACTCATATCTTAGATATTGATTATGGTGAGATTAGGGAATATACCGGCAATTATGATAAATTTGAGGAGCAGAAGGCTGTTGTTGCAGAGCATCGTTTGCTTGAGCGGAAAAATCTTGAAAAGAAAATTGCTCAACTACAATTATTCGTTGATCGTTTTGGCGCAAAAGCTACCAAAGCTGCACAAGCAAGATCTAAAGAGAAAATGATTGCAAGAATAGAGCTGCCTGATATTGAGAAAAGCTCAAGATGTAGCCCTGGGTTTAACTTCAATCAAAAGACTTCTTCTGGCAAAGTAATTTTACAAGTCGAAGGAATCAATAAAAGCTTTGAAGAAAAAATTGTTCTTAAGAAAATTAACTTTAAGATTATACGTGGGGAAAAGGCTTTATTCATTGGCCCGAATGGAATTGGTAAATCAACCTTGTTAAAAGTACTACTTGATAAGCTTAAAGCAGATAGTGGTTCACATGAATGGGGGCTTTCTACCAAGATTTCTTACTTTGCGCAAGACCACCATGAGCTTCTTAATAAAAGCTGTAATGTATTTGATTGGCTATGCGAGCAATGCCCAGACCATACTACTAGTAAGGTAAGAAGTGTGCTTGGTGCAATGTTATTTAGAAAAGATGATGTTGAGAAAGATGTATTAAGCCTCAGTGGTGGTGAAGCAGCAAGGTTGTTATTTGCTAAAATCATGCTTGAAGAGAGCAATGTGTTAGTACTTGACGAGCCGACAAACCACTTAGATGTTGAAGCGATTGAAGCCTTATCTACAGCGCTACAAAATTATAATGGTACGCTCTTGCTTGTAAGCCACGATAGATATTTTGCAACAAAGCTTGCAGATCGCGTTATTGCTTTAACAGAGAAAGGCATGAAAGATTTTGCCGGCACCTATAGTGAATATTTAAGTTATTATGGTGATGATTATTTAAACAGCTCTTGGCTTAAACAGAATAAGTTTTAAATTTTAGACAGGAAATTCATTTATATATTGAGGTTTATCGTAGAATATGAAGATTCGAAATTTATCTTATATAGAAAAAGATTATTGGGAAGCAAACTTACCTATATTAATAGCTGTACAGGTTACCGAGCTACTTGATAAAGATAAGGTAAAAATCACTTTAAATAAATTACAACTAATACATCCTTTTCTAAGGTGCGTCATCAAAAAAGAAAATGAAGTGCCATATTTTTTCGATGTACAAGAAGATATGGCTATTCGTGTGAATTTTTACAAAGAGAGCAGTATTCAGTTAGCAAAAAACAGCTTTATAAACAATTTGCTTAACAGGATTTATGATTCTACAAAAGGATTATGCGAAATCGCTATTATTGAAGATGAAGTAAGTTCATTAATAATCTTTATTGTTCATCATGCGATATGTGACGCAGTAAGCGGCCTTGAATTAGTAAAAACATTTTTTGATATTTATAGAGACTCTGAGTTTAAAATAGAACTTTTTAAAGCACACTCTCCTATTGATGATTATATAAAAAATATCATTTTACCTTCTCCTAAAGAGATAATAGATAGGTATGAAAAGAACCTAAAGAAATATAATTTAGTAAATATTCTACCTGATAAGGAAATCAACAGGATAACAACGGTAAAGCATATATCATTTTCATTAGATGGAGCTGAAAGCATTATTAAAAAGTCTAAAACAAATTTAGTTTCCGTACATGGTATAATTGGAGCATTATGGGCTAATGCTTTAAAGCAAATTGCGGCTAAGGATGAAGAGTATATTGGAGTACTAATGCAGAGTGCAATAGATTTAAGGAAAAGAGTGGAACCATCTGTTGATTCAAGACATTTAATATCGGCACCTATTGGTCCACAATCGACCTTTATCAAATTAGGTAAAGATGATAATATTTTAAATACGGCGTTAGAAATAACAAATTATCTAAAAATGGATATTGATCGGAATGGTCATTTTGATGAAATGGTAGCTGGTATATATAGTAAGTTTGATTATAAGACAAATAAAGTGGGATTCTTTCTCTCAAATGGAGGTAAATGCCCCAATATTAAAGCAATTTTAGAAAATATTTCCTTTCTTTCTCCTGTATACTACGATTCATTCTTCATTAGTTTCATCTCTGAAGCGGATAAAATGCATTTTAACATTGTCTTTAGAGAGCCATGGTTTGATAAAAAAATAGTAGAATTATTTATAGATAGCTTTAAAAAGCTTGCAGCGGACTTTCTTATAAAGAAATAAATTGTAATAATAGACAGTATAGTTTAATTTTATACAAGGTTTTCGTACTCTGAAAATTAATTCTATATAGCAAACATTACCCGTAAAACTTTACAACAGAGTAATTGGTTACTATGCTTGGTATTATTTATTAACTTGTACTTCATAGCTTTTATGTTCTAAAATTAAAGCAAAAATGCTGTTTTATGGAAGACACTGATTTCAACTCTATTCTCTCCACCCTTGATGAAGGATATGATTCTTTACTGTTCAAGTATGATATAACTTTAAGCCAGTTAAATGCCTTAAAACAAAAAATACAAGAGCAAGATATAAAACTAAGTCAGATTATAATCTTTAAATATACATGTAATATCGAAAGTTTTATTATATCTTTAATGCCTAATGAAGTTACCGTGTTTTGTGCTGAAAACGGAGACGTTTTAGCAAATAGGTTTCAAGGAAATGTCACGGATTTTAATTCATTTATATTTGAAGATACAATAGCAACGTCCTTAAGGCTAGTTGTTTGGGATTCAAGGCACATAGTGCTCCAAATTCCTGATACTCAAAATGGCTTTAGCAAAGCTAGTTTTAAATTATTAATGAATGAGGTTAGAAAAGGCTATTTGCCTCATATTCATTTTGATTTAGTTAAAGACATAGATAACGATTTACTTGATGATTTTCTTTATACTTTGAAATCTTGTAGTCTTAAAAATTCTTTGGTAGGTTTCAGAACAGACATTGATTATAATATAAGATTAACCGAAGCATTATGCTACCCTCAAGTAAAGTTAGGTATTTTATCTTTGACGTTAAATGAGAATGCTACTAAATATAATTTAAGTAAATTTATCAATCCTTATGTAAAATTTAAATTTCTTAATATTGCTTTTAATAATGAACAAAATAATTTAGAAGCATACTTAAATCTCTTAAGTAATAATTTTGAAGAATTTAAGCCAAAATTTAAAGGTGTTTTTATTTGCAATAATAATATATTCATACCCTTACCATCAAATTTATTTACATCTTTTTTGGATTGCTTTATGCACTCTGAAATAGAAATATTAAATATTTCTAACTTTACCGATACTGACGAATTAATCAATAAACTTATAAATATAGTTTCAGAGTCAGGGATCCATTTTTTAAAGCCGTTAAAAGAATTACAAATACATAATAGTTTTATTAATTTAGACAATCAAATCAAATTATTACATGCTTTAAAGTCGCCTAAGCAAACGTTAACTAAAATTAGTATTGAGAATTTGTTTAAAATGCAACTACTTATAGATATAGATAATTCTAACTTAATATTTAATGATTTTAAGCAAGCAGTATTTTTTGAGTTTAACTCAGAACCTTTCAATAAAAATTTAAAAGATATTTCTATTAGAGTTCTCGATATTTCAAATACTGAAGATCCATTTCCGAATGAAAAAGAGTTTAAAAGCTTGCTAAATAGTGCTGCAATAGAAAAAAGCCAAGTAATTTATTTAAATAATGTTATTACGCCTAACTATAAGTTTTTAGAGCCCACAGCAGTTTTTGTAGCTAAAAAGAAATATTTTATTCCTAAAATGCAAAATTCAAATTTCTTTTACCAACAATTAAAAAACTACGCTTCTTACTTTGAGGATGTAAAATACATAATTAAGCACGAATTTTGCTTAAAAAAATACCAAGAAGATCCTAAGCTTAAAAAAATAGTATGTGATTATTACTATCAATATAACAATATATTAAAACCTATATTTGACCCTGCGTTTGAGGGAAGTCTACCAGCAATTTTAGATAATCATTTTAACAAAGAAAATGAATCAATGAAAGTTTTACCAAAATTATATAAAAGTCTTGTGCATAATCAAAATACTTTATTTACTTCTCTACCTATTGAAGTAAGGAACATAATTACAGAGTTCCTTATATATTCTGATCAAGGATTAATTCCTCAAGATAAAGTTTCTCCTAAACCTTGTGAACTCAGCTGTTTTGATCCAATTGAGGTTGCAGGAGATTACTTTGACAGCCTAAATTATAGTTATTTTTAAGATAGAAAATGCGAAAGCTATATCTATTTATATTTTAAAGTAGTCCCCTTCGTTTATAATTTATAATTTATAATTTTAATGCAGTTCATTACTTGTTTCAGGTTCTAATATAACTGGTGTATCGTCAAGTAGCTCTTTATCTATATTGTCGATCTCAGGGTGTAATTCCTTGAGTTTTTCTTTCCTTTGCGCTTTTTCCTTTTCTTTATCCTTATAAGATTTTGCCGCCTTGTTCATCATTTTATCTAAGCCTATTTTTGATAAATCATACTCTATTATTTCTTTAGGTAAGGCTTGAATAACAAAATCACTTGCAGTAATAGTTACCTCTGCAGTTTCTGATTCTAAGAACCAGTTTGGAAAATTATCTTGGTCCAAAGAATCGGTAAAATCTTTTACATATTTTCCTTGTACCATTTTTTTACTTGTAAAGAACATAGCTACCCAGAAAATAATTAAGCAGAAAAAAGTTCCTCGTACAACACCGACAGATAGGCCTAGAATTCTATCAAATATATTACCACTTAAAATGGCGGTAAATTTTAAGGCGTAATGTTTAATGACTGAAGTAATTATAAGAGATATTATATAAGCGCTTAGTACAGAGAGCACAGATTGTGCTATCTCATTTGCTACATATTTTTTAGTAATAGCATCGCAAAATGGATGCATAGCAATAGCGCCTACTATAGAGACAATAAAGCTGAAAAAATTTATTAGGCTTTTGATAAAGCCATTATATACCCCAAAAAATACTGAGGATAAGAAAAATGTTAAGTTAACTAAGTCAAAAATTGTAAATTTCATTTTATTTGAATGATTCGTTGTTCGGTTATTATATAATTAACCACATGATCATGCAACTCTAAAGGTAATTTTGGCAAGATTTGAAATTCAAAACATACACCAATAACACATATATTCTTTAAAGGTTGAGTTTTGCAAAGATATCTATCAAAATATCCTTTGCCACGCCCAAGGCGTGCCCCATAATGATCAAACGCAAGTCCTGGTATAATAATCACATCTGGTATAAGTGCTTTATTCTCTTTAGGTTCCAATATACCATATTTATTTTTTTTTAAAGCCTCGCTTGGATCAAAATAAAAATATTCTATATTTATATCATTGATTCTTGGTAAGGCTAATTGGTATTTACTTGAAAAATATGGTAAATCAATTTGAGGCTCTTCCGGAAGAGGAGAATATAGACCTAAATATTTAAAGCTTGGCAAGGATGAGAGAAGATTCTCTAATTTAGCCTCAATCATGTTTGATTCTTGTATTATATCATGCTTACTATTAAGTAGCTGTAGAAAATGCTTCCTTAAGGCTTTTTTGGCTTCCATAAAGGATAAACCTGCTTTATAAAATGATAGTTTCTACTAAAAGTCCCGCTGTTACTCCCAAAGCTCCATATAAACATATATAACCAAAGTCAAAGCCTTGAGCTTGAGGATCATCAATATTATTTAAGGAATCTTGGTGATCAGAACTATTTTCTGAAGAAGTAACAATAGGAGGTTGTTTCGCTCCATAAATTGCGCCTGCTATAGCGCCAATCATTCCTAATAACATTTTAAATTCCTTATAAGAGATTTCAAATTTTCGCAATATATCAGTTTTAAAATCATCTTGCAATAGAAGTTGCAAGATTACCATTAACCTATTTTTAAGTATTTATAGGTAATATATTTTGTAATAAAGCAATTGTTTGTATAAGAGATGAAGCAAAAAGAGCCATTCTTACAACTTGAACTTAAAAAGTTCAAACTTAAAAATGACGTAGATAATATATATTACGTTTATACGGATAAAGATAACTTCTCTGAAGTGACGGCTTCAAGCGCTGGTGAAGCTATTGAGAAAAGCCAAATACAAGAACCATTTATGGTGCTGCATTATGATGTTAAATCTAAGCCGCACTTTGTAAAAGACGATTTAGAGGAAGTTGCACAAGAAGCTCTGCCTTCTGTAAGCGAAGTACCACAAAAGGCTCCTGATGCTAAGGCACCTGAGGCTCCTACAGTTGAAGGAGCTGCACAGGCAGAAGATCTTGTAAAAACAGAAGATTCGGTGAAAGCTCCTGAGGAAAAGCCCCAGGAATCAGCAAAAACTGAGGAGCCTACTACAGCTATAGAGCCTTCTGTAGGTCAGGAAAACAAACTTTAGAACTCTGAATAAAATCCTATAGCACCCCCCAGAAGAGCTCCAACTATATCATGGCTAAAGTTGCAAAAGGAATTATTGTTATCGCATTCATCTGAAATTGTCCTATCGATAACCTCTGCAACAACTAATCCAAATAATGCACATGGTATAATACTGTAATAAACAAGGTTTTTCGTAGTAACGTTAGCTTTCATCTCGATCTCCGTATAAATTAAGGTTTGATAAAGCCTAGCATTATAGGGAAATTAGATATCTATATCAAGAATTTTATGTTTTGGAAACCTCGTTAATATAGTTGATTAAATGCATACCTCCCCTGTTTTTTTAAGTAATTTGTTCATTGCCTAACTCTCAGCGTCATGACGAGAACTGGCTTTAAACAGTTCGTGGTCATCTAGTTTAACCAGTCATTTTTCGATCAAGCTCCTTTTGATAACGGGATTGCCACGCATCAGCATGCGCTTTCGCTCGCAATGACAGTGAGTTGAGGTCCCCCTATTTTTTTATTGCTTTAGGGGTAAACTAAACTTCCTTCACAGAATTTAAACTTACATTAAAATTGAGTTAGGACTAAGTCTTATTTATTATTATTCTTGAACGGCAAGATTAGAGTTAGCGCCCATAGCCTCCATGGCATCATCATGGAAATTAGGGAATTTTACCCCGTTTTCAAAACCGACTTCTTCGAAGATTTTAAATTTAAGTTCTGAGGGTAATTTATCAAATAAATTAGTTTGCTCTATTTCAAGGTTTGGATTCTTAGCCCACAAAAAAAAGTTATGTGGGATATTGAAAATTGCAGTTGATTTAAAACTACTAAGAGTTTGTAGATCCTTATCACTTATATTAATATCACCTTTTTTATGTGAATCTAATAAGGCTTCACAATTTTTCACTACTTTTTTTAGCTTTTCAATATTCACCTTATTATTATCAAAGTCTACATTATCTATAAATGTTTGGACTTCTTTTAATATATTAATACTGTAATTATTTTTAATTTCATTTAAAGTTTGAATCCCCTTATCATAAACTTTATTTTCAAGGGGGATCTCAAGCTTACCAAACATTAGTCCGGGTTGTCCGTTTCCTTTAAATAAGTAACCATTAGTTTTCATAGCTTCGACTCCGGGAAAGGCAAAATTCTCTTCTTTTAAGCCGTCAGGAGTTTGCTTTATTATAGTAAAATTTATGCTTGTTTCAAGGTCTTGACAAATGAATTCTATTAACTCTTCATTCGCGTTGGTAAAAATTGCTACTAATTGACGGTAAGGCTCTTCTTCAAAGGCATCTTCTTTGATTTTGCTCACAATTATAAATTTACTTCCATTTAATTTAACATGTAACATAGTTTAATCCTAACTCATAAATATGATTATCATATAAAATTATTAAAGAAAGCCAAAAAAGATTTAATATATTAAATGCAAATTTAGCAAGGCATCTCGACAGAATCATGTGAATTTTGCCCCATTGATTCGCGAGTATCTGCATCCATAGTAAACATATTTTCTACATTACTGAGGAAACAAGGATATAATCCTATTTCTAAAAGAAATTCTTCTCCTTGGTATTCTATAACAGGTTGACCATTGCCAGCAAAGTTAAAAGTAGAATTTTCACTTAAATCTGTATATCGGTTTATAGAACGGGAAATCGCGTCATTAATTTTATATTCCTCTATTACTACATCGCTCATATTATGCACATTAAATGTAATACTAGTTAAACCTAGAACATAACCATCCATAACTTTATCACTAAATGAAAGTTTCTCTTCTGATTGAGGGTTTATTACAGAAAATTCGCAGCCATTTGGATTGACAGTAAATACGGGTTTTATACGCATATATTTCTCCAAAAAAAATTATTAACTTAATTGTAATCAGGTTTTTTAAGATGTGCAATATATTCAATCCTTAATCAGCATCATAAATCCTATGTAGCCTGATTAAGGTAGTCTCAAGTATCATGCAAGCTGCGATTTGATCATCTAGAGAATCACGCTCACGCCTATTAAAACCTGCTGTTTTAAGGGCATTATTAGCTGCTTTACTAGTTAGTCTCTCATCTTGCAGATAAACGGGAAGCTGCAGACTATCTGTAAGCTTTTGGGCAAATTTTTCAACTATATCAGATTGCTCACTAAATGAGCCGTCCATATTAATAGGCAGGCCAATAACAAGCCCTTTAACAGAAAATTCTTCAATTATGCTAGCAAGCTCTTTAAGCCTTATATCAATCCGCTCTTCCATAATTTGCCTAATCGGAAGCGCCATTGTCTGCTCTGGGTTAGATACGGCAATTCCAAGCTTTTTTTTTCCATAATCAATGCCTAGCAACCTACAAGGAGCTTTAACTATTTTAGAAAAATCTTGCAGATCAGCTATTATCATGATATTACCTTTTTGATCATTTAACTTATAGATTCTATGATAAAATCTTTAAAAAAACAAATAGATGGAAATATAGTAGAACTTGCAGCCCTTCTTGCTTTGCTATTCTGCCTATTATTCAATACACCAGTTATTCTAAACAAATATAGCCTCTATAAAGCAACATTTTTTAAAGCGCTGCTTGAGCTTTCTAAAGACTTCATAATTATTTATGCAGTAGTATTTTTACTTTTTGTAGGCTTATCTATTCGTAAATCCGTGCTTTATGGTGGAACCTTTATATTATACTTATCAGGAGCCTTTGCAAGCTATTATGTATATAATTTCAATCTCCCAATTTCAAGGGAAAATGTAAGAGCTGCTTTTGAAAATGATATTGGCGAAATTTATGAGGTTATGAGCTTAAAACTAGCTCTTTGGGTGATATTCTCAGTATTTATTGGGCTCTACACTATATTTCATTATAAATATAAAGAGACAAAATTTTATTTAAGTAAGATACTTATTGTTGGGTGCTTTATACTGTCAATTTATAATATTGCCTCGCCGCAATATAGAATATTTACTGCCTATTTCCCTTATAAATATTTAAATAGTACCTACCTTTACATTGAAGGTAAAATAAAAAAAAAATCTAATAGGCTAGATATTAGTGAGCTTGAGTATAAATCTCAAGCTCCTGACGACTTAAATATTGTTGTAATTATTGGTGAATCTGCAAGGGCAGATCATTTTAGCCTTAATGGCTATGAGAGAAATACTAACCCTAGGCTTAAAGAAGTTTCTAATCTTTTTTCTTTTGAAGCAAGGTCATGCTCATGTATGACATATCTCTCTGTCCCTTGTATGTTAACCCGTGCAACAAGCGTGAAGCCTGAAGCCGCGCTTGAAGAAACTACCTTTATTTCAGTATTTAAAAAAATAGGCTTTAAGACTAGTTGGCTTGCAACGCAATCAATCCTTAAATATTTAAAAGGCTATACTACTAACACGCTTTATGATGAATCAGATTTTTTACTTCTTCCTGGGGGGAGTGCATTATTTCAAATGAATGCGCATGATGAAACATTATTGCCTTATTTTGACGAGGTGCTTGCTAAGGGTGATAAAAACCTAATAGTCCTCCATACATCTGGAAGTCATTGGAATTATGAATTTAGGTACCCTGAAAATTTTGCTATATTTAAACCAGGTTGCGCTGATCAGCTTATAAATAAAAGAGACCCTTCAACTTGCAGCGCGCAGGGGCTAATTAATGCTTATGATAATTCGATAATTTATACGGATAATTTCATTGCTGAAATAATTGAGCGCCTAAAAGATAAAAATGCGATAATATTTTATGCTTCAGACCATGGGCAATTTTTAGGTGAACATGGTAAATTTATGCATGGTAATTTAGAAGCAACCGAGCCTGAGCAATATAATATTCCTTTCATGGTTTGGATGTCTGATAGTTTTAAAAGTAAAAATAAAGAGTTTTATGCAAATATAGCAACGTACCGTAACTCTAAATTAAACCATGATTATATTTTCCATAGTGTGCTTGATTGTAGTGGGGTTGAATCAGAAATTATAGATAAGAATTTAAGCCTATGCAGGGCGAGGCAATAAAGTGAAAAAAATATATTTAATAGCAGGTGAAGTATCTGGCGATAAGATTGGCGCTGGCTTAATCAGCTCTTTAAAGTCGCTTTATGGCAGAGAAGTAACATTTTATGGCGTTGGAGGCCCTTTAATAGAGAAAGAAGGGGTGAAATCTTTTTTTCCGAATAGCATCATTAGTTTAATGGGTTTTTTTGAAATATTGCCTCATATATTTAAACTGAAGAAACTTATTAAAGATACTGCAGAAGATATATTTAAAATTCAGCCAGATATTGTAATTACCATAGATTCACCAGGCTTTAATTTTAGAGTAGCTGAGATTTTGCGTAAATCTAATCCTAAATTTAAAATTGTGCATTATGTTGCACCAAGCGTCTGGGCATATAAGGAGAAGAGGGCGGTTAAATGCGCATATCTTTATGACCATATGTTTGCACTTTTTCCCTTTGAACTACCATATTTTGAGAAGGTGGGCTTAGATATTACCTGCGTTGGGCACCCTATATTTGATTATGATTATGATAGGTTGCGCAGCACTAGCTTCAGGCTGAAGCATAAAATTGAAGCGAGCACAAAATTAATATGTATTACACCTGGCAGTAGAAAGGGTGAAATTAAAAGGCATATGCCTATATTGCTTGAGGTGATTGAGAAATTAACCAAAGATTTTGAAGGGTTAACAATAGGTATTCCAGCGCCATCACTTGAGATTGCTAATTTTATAAAATCTATAATTGGCTCAACTGATCGTAAAATCATAATAGTGCTTACCGATGAAGATAAGCTCAATCTTTATAAAGCAGCTGATCTTGCGCTTGCAAAATCTGGTACTAATACATTAGAAATTTCTGCGTGTGGCACTGCGCAAATAGTTTTCTATAAATTAAATATACTAACATGGTATGCTCTAAGATTTATGATTAAAGTAAAATTTGCTTCAATTATAAATATAATAGCAAATCGTGAGATTATTCCAGAGCTACTACAAGCTAATTTTACTGTCGAGAGTCTTTATAAGAAAGCGTCGGAATATTTAAAGGATAAGAAAAAAATTGAGACTCAGGTAAATGATGCACAAAAAATGCTTGAAACAATAGGCTTCAGAAGAAAAGAGAACTCAAGTGAAGTTGCTGCAAGGGCTGTTAAAGAGATATTGGATAATGTTTAGAAGCTTTTCTCCATATCAACCTAAATATTCGCCATAGCATTAATTCATAATAAAAGTAAAATTCCTCCTATAATTTTCAAAAAATCCTCTTAGTGCGACATTAATAATAAGTTAATATATCTAACTTAAGGTTCAAATTCTATTGATATCTTATAATAATAATGTTAATTTAATTTAAAGAAGTCTTCGAGAAGGGGAGTAACTTATGAAAACAAAATTTGAGGAAACTTACAAAAATTTAGCAATCGAAATACCATTAGGCTTATATATTAATCCTAATGAAGTGCAAGAAGAGATAAGTAAATATTCTCTCACCCCACCCACCATGAGGAAGCGCAGTTTTAAGCAAACGGATAAAGAGGATATCGATAGATTAAGAAATGAGTCTGTCGAAGATTTAACCCAGCATAATAATGCGAAAGATAGCTTAGATAATTTCTTAAATGACATGGTAAAAAGTTTAAAGGATACAGTAGAGGTAAGTATTAGTAGTGGCGAATTAGAGGGATATATTACCAAGCTCGAGACAGAAACTTCTACTTTGAGAGGCAAAGTGGATCTAAAAATAGTAACTGAACAAAAATATAAAGAACTTTTGGACAATTATATTGACTTTCTGAGCTCTAACCCTAAGTTATGCATGTCTTTCATCGATGAATATATGCATGATAAAGATGAAATATCGGTGACGCGTTTTGGAATAAATACTATTGGCATGAGCACCGAACAAGCTCAAATGATTGAAAGTCAATTTATAGAAACTAATATCTCAAATATTGTTCCATCTTCATCAAGATCCACTTCTTCTAGCTCAAGCGATAGTGGTAAAGGGAAAAATCAAAAACAAATATTGCTTCATCCTTTAGAGATAGAATTGCTTAAACACACTATAGGATATTTAGAGACACATAAGGTAGCGTTAGTTGATATCTTTGCAAGACATGATAATGGCAAAATTAGGCTGCAAGAAAATGACAGTACTATGGGCGAAAAGCTTGTTCCAGAAACTCATACTATAGTTCTTTATAAAAATTCGTCTAACGAATATGTGATAATCGACCCTAGTAACACTAAACATAGCCAACATTTGTGCAGTAACTCTGCAAGGATTTTTGGGAATGATAAGGTCAAATTAGTAGCGCCTACAAAAATCTTTCAAATATATGTTTCAGGTGGCAAAGAGACTGTAGGTGTAGGGCCGAACCCTGATCAATATAGAGATTGCATAGATATAGCAGTAAAACTTGCCTTCGGGTTGGAGCGTGAGGAGGGGAAGATTGATCCGGGTAAACTTGCAGATATAAAAGCAGTGCAAGAGGTAACTAATCAAGAAGCTATTAATAAAAGCTTAGTTGATATACCTAAGGATACCTCATTTAGGATGAAGCAAGCTTCGGATAATCAGATTAGAAATAATGTCGATATATTAATAAAGGCAATTAACGATCAAAAACAATTAATCAGAAAATATCCTGATCTAGCTGCTTTAGAAGATATGCTGGATACGAGATATAGTGTAATTATAAAAAAAACTTATGAATATAAATTTTATACACATGAAATTAATGAATTATCAGCACTTTATAGCGATTGTGCAATATTATTATGCAAAAGTTTAAATAGTAAAAGTTTACTTTTAGGAGAATCAATTGATGTTAAGGAGGACTTATGAACGAACGATTATATCGCAATTTAAAAGGGTCATGCAGTTATGGGGCAGGGCACTATTACCTTATAGAGAGAATGTTAAAAGCAAATCCAGACTTAAATATATTATTTGAAGATGGTATATGCTTCTTATTTGCCATTCAAGATGATAATCTAGATCTTCTTGATATGCTTATTGATTATTATCAAAAGAATCATTTAAGTAAATTTAAGGAAGGTACTACTGACTATAATATAGAGAAATTTAAACTACGAGATATATTTATAGATATATATGAGCGGCTGCTGCCAGAAGATATTTCAGACCGCATCAAAGAGCGAATAGATAAATATTGCGGATATTCATTGGAAGATCGTATGTATAATGATGATTCAGATGGCCAAATAGAAGACTTCAGCGAGGATGAATTTGAAGATATGGAGGAATATATAGATACAAATGATCCTGAACCTTCTTATTTTAGCGATAGTTCACCACTACCTGAAGAAACTTTTGGCTCAAGCTCAAGTGTTTCTACTTCATCAGAGGAAGCTCTAAAAGAACCGAATAAAGATTTACTTGGACATATTGAACAAATTCATATAAATGATGGATAAAGAAAAACTGTAGGGCTCCTTATCTTCGAAAGAGTGATTATTGGTAGACAATATATAACCAGGTGACTAAGTTTAGAAAAACTAATGATAACAAGCTAAACTTGTAGAAAAAGATTTAAGGAGAGAAAAAATTGAATTATCGTCATATATATCATGCAGGGAATTTTGCTGATATTGTCAAACATTTATGCTTGATCGGCATTATAAATAGGCTAAAGGCTAAAGATAAGCCATTTTGCGTGCTTGATGCTTTTGCCGGAATCGGCTTTTATAATTTAACCGATGAAAGATCATTAGTCACAAAGGAAGCCGAAGAAGGTATTTTAAAGCTTGCAAACTATAAAGGCGCTCTTCCAAGCTTAATTAAACAATATATGGATATAATAAAAATTTATAATGATGAGGATCTTGCGCTTTATCCCGGGTCACCGGCAATAATATCAGACCTCTTACGGGAGCAAGATAGGTTAATCGCCTCTGAACTTCACCCTGAGGATTTTGCAGAGCTTAAACAAAACTTTGCTTACTCTGAGAATATTAAATTACATAATATTGATGCTTATTCAGCTGTAAAAGCTTTTACTCCGCCAATTGAGGGGAGGGGGCTTGTATTTCTTGATCCACCTTTTGAAAAAACCGATGAGTTCGAAAAGCTGATTCAAGCTGCTAAATTGCTGCATAAAAGGTTCCTTGCAGGTGTGTTACTTATATGGTTTCCTATTAAGGATTCAGGCAAAATAAAAACATTCTATAATAATTTTTTGTCAGTCGGATATAAGGAGTCACTGTTTGTCGAATTTACTCTGCCTAAAGAAAGCATAAATCCTGAAGATAAGAACAAATTACAAAGGACTGGGCTGTTAATTGCAAGCCCACCATGGAAGCTTAAAGAAGATTTGGAGGAATCGTTAAGATTTTTAAAAGGTAAAATCTTCCAAAAGGCAAATTTTACTATATCAGAGCTCAATAATTAAACTATTATTCCTAGAGTTGACGCCAGGAAAGCCTTATTTTAAGGTGATAGGCTGTAAAATTTTTATTTTGTTAGATAATTGTTGACAAAAAGGGTGAATTGTTGCTATTTTAACAACCAAATATTTGATAAAGCGATTTGTAGAATAACTAAATATATTAATAACGTGAAAACATATTCAGCTAAACCATCTGAAATCGAAAAAAAATGGCTTCTTATTGATGCTGAAGGCTTAGTGCTTGGGCGTCTTGCAGCTGAAGTTGCAAAGATTTTAAAAGGGAAGCACAAACCAACTTATACTCCTCACATGGATTGTGGAGATAATATTATCATCATTAATGCTGAGAAAGTCTGTTTAACAGGTAATAAAGCTGCTCCTAAAGATGGTAAGTTCTTCTATTGGCATACAGGATTCCCTGGTGGTATTAAAGAAGTTACTGCTGGTAAATTACTGGCAGGTAAATACCCTGAGAGAGTTATCCTTAATGCAGTACGTAGAATGATTACTCGTAATAACTTAGGTAGACAAATAATGGGTAATTTGTTTGTATATGCTGGTGATAATCACCCACATCAAGCGCAAAAGCCTGAAAATTATGATTTTGCATCAAAAAACATTAAAAATAAAAGATAATTTCCTATGGTAGAATCTAAAGTTAAAAAGACAGTAAAAACTACAACTAACACCACTAAGGACAATGTAGTAGTAGAAAGAAAATCTGAGAAGCCTGCTGCTTCTAAAGCAAAAACTGGAAAAGCAGGAGTCGCGCAAAACTTGTATACTGGTAGAAGAAAAAATGCAGTTGCAAGAGTTGCTATTCGTCCTGGAACAGGTAACATGGTAATTAATCATGTAAATATTGATAAATATTTTCCAAGAGAAAGCCATAGACAAAATTTACTCAGACCTTTTGCTGTTACAAAAACTTTAGGTCAATATGATGTATTCTGCACTGTAAAAGGTGGAGGACATACTGGCCAAGCTGGTGCAATTTTACTTGGTATTGCAAGAGCATTAGATAAAGCTGATCCAGAATTCCGCCCAACTCTTAGACAAAACGGCCTTCTGACTCGTGACGCAAGAGTTGTAGAGCGTAAAAAATACGGTAAGCGTAAAGCTCGTAGAAGCAGCCAGTTCTCTAAGAGATAATATATTTATTTTACTTACCTCCCGCAGCTTATGGCTGCGGGATTTACAAATCTACAAGCATTTCCTTATATCTTCTTTTGGCGGGGTAGCTCAGCTGGTTAGAGCATCGGAATCATAATCCGGGTGTCGGGGGTTCAAGTCCCTCCCTCGCTACCAAAAATGTTTTTCTCCCACTCTTGCAACTAATATACTTAGAAATTTCTTCTATAAGTTCTTTTGTCTTAATTCTTGTGCCATAATTTGTTCCAGGATTTAGTATTTGCAACTTATTTAAGGAGAATAATATGGAAGATCAAAATAATAATGCCGAAAGGCAAAATTGCTATTTAAAAAATTCGACCTATGTCTAAAGAAAATTCAAAGGTATAATGCTACTGCTAATGATAATATTAAAGACGATAGAGATCTTCTCCTAAAACATAGTAAATATATATCGCCAGAGGAATATGAGGTTGTAACGCGTTTAGTTAAATTTTCTGGCAGCATTTTACAATACAATCCTGGTGAGGAGGAGTTTTTTGAATTTCCTGCTATTAGCATGTTAGAGAAAGAGCTACCTGTATTATCTAATGCTAGTGAATTAAAGTTGCATGATGATATATGATATAGAGGTGATTTGCTATTGACAATGTTGGTAATTATTAACCACTATATTCATAAGCGCGGCCTAGAGAGTCCATCTGGGCTACTATTTGATTATAATAGTCAGCAATTGTGCGGGCATCATTTAGGGGGTTATGATCTGCTACCCATTTACTCTTAAAGCCAAGCCGATCAGCAAGTCCCCAATCAGCATTAAGGTTACGTCTTGTAATTGATAGCAGCACTTTCATCATAGAGTTAATATCCCAAATAAACCTAAAATCGCCAAACATATTATGGTCAAGCGTATATTTATCAGTATATTCATCTATATAATGATTAAGCCAAGCAATATCAAAGCGAGGATTATCTGAAACGACCCTCATTTGCCCACTTTGATTATAGTCTTTCTCGACCTGGGCAAGGAAATCAGTGAATTTTTCAATAGCAATATGAGTTGCCACCGTGTTTGTTTGCACGAATTTATAGGCTTCTGGGTTCTTTAACCAAAAATTTTTGATACATTTTTCTTCATATTCTTTGCCTTCAGGTAAGGAGAGATTAATCTGGAAATTTGCGACTTCATTTGAATATCGGTCTTGAACGCTTGCACCAATACTAACTATTCCATGGCGCTTTTTAGAGCTTCCACTGGCCTCAATATCTACTGCTAATACGTAATAGTCATTCTTTTTCATGAAAAATATTTTGCGATAATTATCATTTTACAGCTATAATATAAGAGCTAATTTAAATGTTTTTAAGCCTTAAGTAAAGTAAAACTATGCAGAAAACACTACCAAAGCTTTAATGAATTAACTTGTTAAATGATATACTGCAATATATTAAGAAAAAATGTACAATAATATGCGAAAAACTATTGTAAAAAATGAAATTTAGCTCCATTATAACGTATAAATTTTTTTATTTAATATGCATATAAATTTAGAAGAAAACCTCCCTGAAATATATCCGACTATTGCAATATTTCGCCGTCTATTTAAGGATTATATAAAGCCTTATAAGTGGAAAATATTGCTGGCGGTTTTTTTTATGATTATAGTTGCAATCTGCAGCGCAGTTCTAGTTAATCTTGTAAAGCCTGCTATTGACCAAATATTTGTGACGCGTGATAAAACGATGCTGCTTGTAATGCCGCTAATGATGTTATTAGTAACCAGTATTAAAGGTGTATCTGAATATTTTCAATATTATTTAATTAGGTCATTTGGACAGAGAATTTTAACAGATATGCAAATGGCTTTATATAGGCATTTGCTTTATGCTGACCTATCCCTTATTACACAACATTCTGCTGGTAGATTAATTTCACGCTTTACTAATGATATAACCTTAATGCGTGGTGCGGTCTCTAATTTATTAATTGGAATGGCTAAGCACTTTTTATCAGCAACACTCCTTGTCTTTGTAATGTTTAAGCTTGAGCCTGAACTTTCAATAGTAGTGTTCTTTGTATTTCCTCTTGCAATTTATCCTGTAATGAGGATTGGTAGGAAGATGCGTAAAATTTCTTCCTCTACCCAAGAAGAGCTTGGTAATTATACAGCAAAACTTGATGAAGTATTTACCTCAATTAGAGTAATAAAATCTTACCAAGGTGAAGAAAAAGAATTCTTTCGCGCAAAAAGTATAGTTGAAAATATCTTTAAGCTTTATAAAAGAGCTGCAAGATTTGACTCGCTTACCTCCCCAATTATGGAAATATTAAGTGGTGTCGCTTTTGCGCTTATACTTTGGTATGGTGGAATAAAAGTTATGAATGGTAAATCTACGCCTGGCTCATTGGTTGCCTTCATAACTGCCTTTTTCTCAGCTTATAGACCGCTTAAAAGCCTTGTTGCTTTAAATATAAACCTTCAAGATGGGCTTGCTGCCGCAAAAAGACTATTCATGATACTTGATGTGAAACCACAGATAGTAGATCAAAAAGGAGCGGTAGAGCTTCTATGTAAGCAAGCATCTATTGAATTTAAAGATATTAGTTTGCAGCTTAGTGAGCGTGAAGTTATAAAAAATTTAAACCTTAAGGTTCCAGCTGGTAAAACAGTTGCGATAGTTGGTAAGTCTGGAAGTGGTAAAACAACTCTAACAAATTTACTTGTGCGTTTTTATGAAACTAATCAAGGCCAAATTTTTATTAATAACCTTGACATAAATCAGATTACTATTGACTCAATAAGAAGACATATTGCACTTGTAACCCAAGACATAATGCTATTTGATGCAACTGTAGCAGAGAATATTGCTTATGGCAAACCTGATGCTACCAGAGAAGAAATTTTGGAAGCAGCCAAAGCAGCAAATGCTGAAGAATTTATTGAGAATCTGCCGCAAAAATACGATACTATTATAGGTACTAATGGCACTACTTTATCAGGTGGACAACGTCAAAGATTATCTATTGCAAGAGCATTTTTAAAGGATGCGCCAATTTTAATATTAGATGAAGCAACAAGTGCATTAGATCCAATATCAGAGAAAGAAGTGCAGCATTCTTTAAAAAGATTACAGAAAGGAAAAACAACTATAATTATTGCTCATAAGCTTTCAAGCATTATTGATGCAGACATAATTTTTGTAATGAAAGAAGGGGAGATTGTAGAGCAAGGCTTGCATAACGAGCTGATAGCTAGGAAGGGGGAGTATTATTCTCTCTATAATGAACAAGATAAAAACGAATGAAAATTGCGGATTGGCGTTGTTGAAGCGTCATCGCCAGGCGCTTGAGCCTTTAAGCGAAAGCGGCGTGGCGATTCAGGCGATCTAGTAATATAAATCCTTAAAGACGCTGAGAGATGAAAATTATAAATATTTGTAAGGTTGTAAAACTTATACTATGAATAAAAATATTATTTTAATAATTACAAGTTTTTTTCTGCTTACTTGCAATGTAGAAGCGGCACAGTCTAAATATCACATCAAGGATATTAAAAAATTTGGTGATATTATAAATATTGCTGGTGGCCGTATTCCTCACGATAGGTTAAAGAATGGCCAAGTATGGGGGAATATTTGCTTTGTTATAAGCAACCCTTTAGAGGAGGATTTATCAGTAGCTGAATGGATAGGTAGAAAAAAATATCCGCTGAAAGAAACTTATATGCAGAATTTTAATGAAGCACAAGTTTACTATACGTTCGCGACTATTATAAGATATTATATTTTAAATGCACATTCTATTGCTAAAAAATCTCCAAATGAAGAAGTAAAAATTGTTGTGCATATTCATAGAAATTCTTCAGCAGAATCTTTTATCAAATATATCCAAGAAACAATAAAGGATAGTTTTCCAGAACTTGCGAGATTTACTCAAGAGAAAAATGTGTTTGACCCATTACTGTTCAATCGTATCCATCTTTCTAGTAATGTAACTGTGGATTATAGATATGGCTATCTTCCTAATTCATTAATAGATTATAAAGACGCGAATATAGTATTATCAATTAGCCCTGTTGCAAGTATTAATCAAAACTTACAGCCTGGAACAATTGTAACGCCTACCCACATGGTGCCTATGAGTCTTGATTCAATGACTGTGATGGCGTCACGCGAATATAAAGTTTCTAACCATATTGTAGAAGTTGCTGATAAAATTATTCAATCGCAAGATGCCCGTGCGTTATCAGTTGTCAATAATAGGCATCTTTCGCCAAATCCATTAAAAAGGGATTTGAAGGCTGAACTTATTAAGAAGGATATATTTTTACCTACAGGCTTAATCCAAGTAGATGGCTATTTCAATCCTAAGCTCCTGCCTTCATATTTTTATATTATTGAGTAAATTTATTAATAGATACTTAGTGCAACTAACTTTCATCTATCGCTCCATTTAACATTTTCTCATAAGTATTATTTTAAAATAAAACCTTCCTTTGAGCATAATTCGAAGATTTCTGAATCAATATAAAAAGATTGTGAATATCTTTCAGGCCTAAGGTTTTACAATAGACCAACTATAGGAAATTTCCCATCATCATTAAAAATAGCCATAGGAACTACTAGAATACTTTGCTTTAGTCAAAAACATATTTATAATCCATTAATAGATTAATAAACCTAATAATCAATATAATGAATATCAAAAAACTCTTGCTAATTTGCTTTATATCATGCTTTAGCGGACCCTCATATGCTTCAAGCCGGATCAAAGACATAGCATCCATCGAAGGTGTAAGGGAAAATATATTAGTCGGTTATGGGCTAATAGTAGGTCTAAATGGTAGCGGAGATAATATGAAGAACTCTGCATTCACCCAAAAAGGCCTTACAGATTTCCTTGAAAAACTTGGAGTAAATATTCAAGGCTCTGACCTTAAAACAAAAAATATTGCAGCAGTCACAGTCACAGCAAATCTTCCAGCTTTTGCAAGGATTGGGTCAAAATTAGATGTTAAAGTCAGTGCCATTGGGGATGCTAAAAGCCTGCGTGGTGGAATGCTACTTGCAACGCCACTCTTAGGGGCTGATGGAAATGTTTATGCTGTAGCCCAAGGTCCAGTTTCTTTGTCACAATTTGATCCAGCCTCAGACCTCGTTAAAACAAAAAGTAAAGCAGTAGAGACAACAGGTTTAATCCATAGAGGAGCTATAGTTGAAAGTGAGATAGATTTTAAACTTGCATCTTTAAATCAAATAAAGCTTGCGCTAAATAACCCTGATTTAACTACGGCTCGGTCAATTGCTGATGCAATTAATGATAAAGTACCAGGCAATGTAGCAATAGCTCTTGACCCAGGAACAGTAAGAATTACAATACCCGCTCATCAAAAGGACAATATTGTAACCTTCCTTGCTGACATCGAACAGCTTGAAATTACAACTGATAGAAAAGCTAAAATTGTTATTGATGAAGCAACCGGTACCATTGTTATGGGTGAGAATGTAAAAATCAGTCCAGTTGCAATCTCTCAAGGTAATCTTGTAATTTCAGTTGGTGGAGGTCAATTAGCAAATCCTCAAGACGATAAACGAGGTAGTGGTTTTATGAAAATAGGTGAAAAAGAAAGTGTAAGCCTTAGTGAATTAGTTACAAGTTTGAACCAATTAGGTGTATGGCCTCGAGATATAATAACAATTCTACAGAATATTAAGGCGGCGGGAGCCCTTCAAGCTGAAATTGAAGTAAAATAAAATGCATGAAAATTGTGGATTGGCGTTGTTGAAGCTAAAGAATTTAAACCCTCATGTATAATTAGTACATTTCGGCCTAAAATTTTTACCTTCGCCTAGCTCTCCATAATTTTGATGCATTTAGGGGAAGAAAATTGCGGATTGGCGTTGTAGGAACGTCATCGCGAGAACTGGCGTTAGGCAGTTCGTGGCGATCCAGTAAAATAAATATATATTGCGCTTTTAACTTTTTATTAAATAAAAAAATTTATGCCAAAAAATATACTTAAAGACTTCAATCATAATAACCTTGAATCTAGAAAACAAACTACGCCTAAAGTAAAACACGGCGAATTTAGCTCGTTGATGCAAGGAAAAATCCCTTCAAATGTAGAATTTGCTGCAGCTCTTAGCCAGGCTATGAAAGATAATAGTGACAAAGATGGCACGGATCTTGCATATAGAAAGGCAGCAAAGGAATTCGAAAAAGAAACCCTTGCTATAATGTGGAACATAATGGCTTCAACGGTAGAGGTAGATCCTTTATTCGGGGGAGGGGGAGCCGAAGAGCTTTTCCGGTCTGAATTAAATACTCATAGAGTTCATGACGCTTATGCTTCACAAGACAGTAAACTGGTAGAGGATATATATAAATCCTTGAAGAGAAGGGAGAAGGCACATGACAAAGGAAAATTATCAGAAGGGGGAAATTAGAACCCCGGGTGAAATAGCAAACGATTTAAAAAATTATTTATTCGAGCTCACCCATATAGTTGAAAGAGAGAATGAATTACTTGACAACCATCAAATCGATGAGGTTTTAAGGATAATACCTATAAAACTTGAAATATTAGAGCAAATTGAAGTTTTTGAAGCTGAATTTAAAGCCAATGCTTTAGCTAAAGAGCTTGATAAAGAGTCAAAAAAAACTTTAATAGAAACCCATCTAAGCCTATGTAGGCTTCTTGCAGTAAATCATACAAAGCTAGAAGTTGCTAAAAACATAAATCATCAAATAATCAGTATGCTTTCGGATCAATTAATTGAATCTAAAAGGCAGGAGCAAGTTTATAACTCTGAAGGGGAAGTTTTACCCATAGATTCAGAATATAAATTCATGCCTCCAATGACTATAAATCAAAAAGTGTAAGAGGATAAAATGTCTGGTATAGATCACGCTATTGATTCAGCTGTAACGAACCTAAAAGCTATGCAGCAAGGGTTCGGCCTTGCTTCGATTAATATTGCTAATGCTGAGGATCCAAATTTCACCAAAAGGTCAATGAATCTTGTCCCAAGCTATACTGGGGGCCAGATTACTGGTGTAAAGATACAAAGCATTGAAAGATTTTATGATAAATTTTTGGATCAAGCAATACGTGAAGGTGCATCGCAATACCATAAAGAAGAGACGGTTAGAAATTATATTGAACAAATAATGGGATTAATAGGTAGCGTAAATGATGAAAGTAATCCAAATTTGGTCATAGATAAAGTATTTGATTTGGTTAATAGATTATCGCTTGATCCTTCCGAACTCTCAATAAAAGATGAAACTAGGAATAGGTTCAAGCATCTAGCTTTTGTTGTATCTGATCTTGCTAATTCTGCTTTTAAATACCAATATGAAATTGATAGAGATCTTGAAGATAGTACACAAACTATTAACGGCATAATTGAACAATTAAATCAAGTAAATACAGATATAAATTCAGCTATGTCAATTAATGGAGAGGCTACCAACCTATACGAGAGAAGGGACGCTCTACTTAAAGATCTAGCTAATTATCTTGATTGTAGAGTTGCTTATAGCCCTAAAGGACAAGTAGAGGTTTCATTAAGTGATGGCACTACTATTGTAGGTAATTATAAGACCTCAATTGAATTCGACGCGCAAGAAGGAGTAGATAATTTTAAAAGAAAAGACTATATGAACCCGATGACGGTTTATAGTTATAATAGTGCAGGCGATATTACATCCCGAAAAGATATTGTTGCCATAAATTATGATGATTCCTCAGTTTCTACAATTTTAAAAGGTGGAAAAATAAAAGGTCTTTTAGAAGTGAGAGATAAATATATTCCTAAATATCTCGAGATGTTGAATAATCTTGCTACCCATCTTTCAAATGAATTTAATAAAATACATAATAAGGGAAGTGGTTACCCACCTTTAACTACGTATCAGAGTACAAGACCTGTAAATGGTGCTTATGAACGTACATGGGAAGGTAATGTAAAATTTGCTCTAGTAGATAAATTTGGCAAACCTATTCAACGAGACGATGGATCACTTGTAAAGCCTTTAGATTTAAATTTATCAAAATTATATACTAATAGTGCTGTAGAAGGTAGGTTTGATATTAGAACCGTAATGAATGAGTTTAATGGGTATTTTAAAAGTGATGCATGTGCTCCACGTGCAAGCCTAGGGAGAGTCACTACTGCTAAAAATTATGAGACAGAATATCTAATAAGAGATATAAAGCTTGTTGCAAGAGAAGATCTTTCTACAACACCTCTTGGAGTTTTTAAATTTGATCTGGAACTTGATAGTGATTCACAATTTGACACTGAATTCCAAGTTTTAGATGTAATCGTTAAAGATAGTGCAGGCGCTGTAGTATCTGGGGCTGTAACTTCTGCTATTCCTGATGCTTTTAATATGAAAGCAGGGACAAGGGTAAGAACTGGACAAGAAGTAGAAGTAGATTTTAATGCTGCAGTTTCGGCAGGTGGTCCTTTTAAAATTGAATTACTTGCAAGAGTTGCAGGTAATGATGGCACAATTGCAACTGGTAAGTTTACATATATTATTGATGATACCCCAGGCACTACCGAAATAACCAATGAAAGATATATCGCCGATGCGACAGCGGGTTCTACTACAGGTGATGCTATAGTTATTGAGTCTACTAATAATCAACCATATGCTGAAGTAAGGCTAGTTGACGAAGATGGGAACGATATATTAAATGATACGCAAACTGGAACATTGATATTTAAAACTCATGATTCAGACATGCGCTTAGTCATTCAAGACGATACTAGTAAAGAATTAGGCTTATCTGAAATAAGAGCAGTGGCTACAAATCTTGGTTTTGGTCATTATTTAGGTATTAATGATCTTTTTGCACAAAGTTATGATGGTACTGATAATCCTGCCCTAAACTTTAAAGTACGTGATGATATAGTAGCAGTTTCTACAAATCTTGCTACAGGACAACTTGCTCGTGAAGCTTCAAAACTTCAAAATAAGACTATTGCAGCAAAAGCTGCGGTTGGTAATATTACTTTTGATATTGCAGGTGCTTTACCAAGTGATGGGGACACTTTAACTGTAAATGGCTCAACATTTACCTTCTGGGACACTATTACACCAATGCCTACTAACCCAATTACAATAGTAGCAGGAGATTGGGGTGCAACTCTTGATAATATTATGACAGAGTTACAAGCTTCCAATTCAAACACTGCAGATAAAGCAGACCAAGCTACTTACACACTTTCTACAGATACTATTGAAATTACTCATAATACAATAGGTATAACTGGTAATAGTTTTGCTGTCAGTACAAATTTTGCAACTATAACTGCCTCATTAAATGGTAGGAAAATTGCTACTGTTGATAGTGTGAATTTATATGGTGGAACAGCTGCTCAAGATATCACAACTGTGACCCCTTACGGGTTTGGATTAAGTATTGGAGCAGACCAGCTTATTAAAGAAATGACAAAAATTAATAATAAATCGCTTTTCTTTGAAGGAAGTGATTTAACAGTAAGCGTTAATACCACACTTACTGGTTTTGTAAGTGCTTTTGTATCTACCTTGAGTGCAGATTTAAGTCTTGCCAAAGTTGCTGCTGAGAATACTAAGAATGCTTATGACAATTACTTCAATCGGTTCAGGCAAGCAGGTGGAGTTAATATTGACGATCAAATGGTCGATGTTTTAAGATTCCAGCATTCATATTCAGCTAGTGCAAAAATAATAAGTGTATCTCAAAAATTAATGGATACATTATTAAATAGTTTATAGGAGATTTATTATGGCATATGTAAACGTTAAATCACCATTTCCAGGGGCGCCTTCTAAAGCTCAAATAACAGAAGGAACTTTAGGAGGTATAAGAAATAAATTAAAAGATTATGCGAAGTTCAATAATCAAGCAAACACAGGTAATAAATATAATGAATTTGCTGAGTTAAGTAAGGATGGCTTGCTGAAGCAATATATGGAGCTGTATAAAAAGCAAAATCAAACTTTTTCTCAAATTGAGACTAATAAAATAGTAGGCCTTAGGTTGCAATCAACAGATGTTCAGTTAGATAGGGTCATGAATGAAGTTATAACAATGCAGAAAGAGCTAACAGAAGCGCAGAGTCCTGCAAAAGTTACTATGAATTTAGAGCAAATTATAAAGGGACATCTTGGAACGATAAAATCAATTTTAAACTCAAAAGAGGGTGGAAAGGCTTTATTTGGAGGGTTTGATCAAAATGATGACCCAGTAAACGATATTGTTAATATTAGTAATTTAGTTGATGGGGAGGCTACTTCCTCTTATACTGTAGGCAGTCAAGCAGATATTACTTACGAAATAAATGGTACAAATGAAATTACATATAATGTGGTAGCAAGCGATGAAGCTTTCGTACAGATTATTGGTAGTTGCCATCTTGCTTTAGAAGGAAAAATTTCTGAGTCATTTGAAATGCTATCCAAAGGTCGTAAGCTTTTGTCGCAAACAATTACCGAAGTCGGTAATAATGCAAGGTTGATTACGGATGCAACAGAGTTACTTCGAACTCAAAAGCTCGCAATCCAAACTGAATATAATGAATTATTTTCAGCAGATCAAAATGAAGCTGCAATTTTGGCTTCCCAGACTCTGGATTCTATCAGAAACTCTCAATGGATTATGGCAAGGATACTAAGTTCAAGTTTAATTGATATGCTAAGAGATTAACCCAGACTATAATAGGTAGGTTTAGGATGAATAAAGTTGCTATAAAAGAACGAACTGCTATTAAGTCGACTGCAAAGATTATTATAGATACAAGATTTGGTAAAATTACAGTAGATCCAAGTAAATTAATAAATTTTCCTTTAGGTTTACTTGGTATACCTCAAGAGAAAAAATATTATTTAGTGGCTTACCCTGACAAGGATGTTCAAAGCTATTCATTATTACAAAGTAGTCAATTTGAGAAACTTTGTTTTTTAACAATTCCTCTTGCAGAGGAATTCTACTCTACAGAGAAAAGTCTAATTGCAAAAAGTGATATTCTTCTAGCAAAGGAACATTATAACATAAGAGAGCTTTCTATATTATTGGTTGCGACTATTCACAATAATAAGACAACAAAAGCATCAAGGATATCTGTTAATCTTAAAGCACCTATTTTAATAGATACTGATAAGTTAGTAGCATATCAACATGTTTTTATCCGTAAAGAATATTCTCTGAAGCATTATTTAAATTAGTATTCTATCTTACCAAACGAGAGATGCCTATTTTTTAAGCAAAATAAATAGGAGCCTTTAAGAGAGCAATTCACACCTTACATATTCGCACTATATCTACAGACTTATCCACAGAAAATGTGGATTATATATTTAGGAGATAATGGAGGATATTTGTTTTAAAATAGATAAAGGGAATTTATATTCCCTCTTGCGCTAATTTTTTTAAAGATTAGTGAGCTGGGTGCTCTTCATGTGGTTTTGGGCACTCGCTTCCATGGCATTCAGTAGGAGCTTGTGCTTCTTGTGCTGGCTTTTCATGCTCGTTAGCAAATATGCTTATTGCTGTAAGGTTTAATAAAGATACAAATATCAAAGTTATTAAGTTTCTCATTTTATTTCTCTTTCAAAAAATTAATTACTGCATACTTTAAAAATCAAAGTAGCTGCAAATAATATAATAAAAAAGAATTAATAAAAAGTTAATTTACGTAATTATATTTATTATAATCCAATAAGGGAAATGAAAAAGGAGCATATTGCTCCTTTTGAAAGATTGAATAAGCCTTAAAGCTTATTACTGATAGAGTTGATAAAAGCTTATTTTTTAGCTTTTACTTTGCTCTTTTTGGTTTTATCAGACTTTTTGCTATGCTTTTTTTTGCAATCTTTTTTCTTACAATCCTTTTTATTGCATTCTTGCTTTGCATGTTTGCAATCCTTTTTGTGGTTCATAGATTTAATTGAACATGCACTTAATGTTGCGATGCTTGCTAAAGATATGATTATTAAAGTAAGTAACTTTTTCATTTTATTATCTCTTTAAAATTAGAATTAATTCTGCAGACTTTAACTTTATCAAAGTTGCTATATTAAAAATAAGTCAAAAAAGTTAATTAAAAGTTAAGATAATTAATTCTTATTTAATATATTTTTATTTAATGCCACACTTATAATAAACTTTTGGTATAATTTATATAATAAATGGTTTAAAATAAGAATAAAAAGTCCTGAAAAAAATACATCACTTAGAAAATGTCCACCTTGAGCAATCCTTGCTAGTCCAACAACTGTGCCAAATAATATTCCAAAGAAATATATAATAAGGCTGAATTGAGAGGGGGCTATATAAGCGAATGATGTAATATAGAATGCCATAGCAGCATGACCTGATGTAAATGAACAGTTTTTCCTACATTGAGCCGAGATCCTAAGGGGGCCAGTAAAGATTTTATCGCCACCAAACTCCACTATTTGTGAAGGGCGAGGGCGTCCAAAATTATCTTTAAGTATAGTGTTGACAAGTAATCCTGGCCCAAGTGCAGCAGTCAGTAATAAATAAATTAATGGCGTGCTTAAAACCTTGAGGTTGCGTTTAGAAATAAGATCTAAGATTATGCCAAATACGCATATTCCAACGAGTAACTTAGTGATTAAAGGTACTATATCGTACAATAATCTAAAAAAAAGATGTTTGCCTAGAAAAAAACCTGATTCATTGCTATAAAATAATTTAGAAAAAACTATGTCACTTTCAGGAAAAATTATAAATATTAACGATATTGTAGAAACCATTACTATTATAAGCATTCTAATTAATGAGAATGGTTGAAAAAGTTGTATAAAAATATAGTTGATGGTTTTATTGAACATATTTTGTAATTATTTGAGCTAATTTTCTATTATATCTTGCAATAGGATATAAGTATTTTAATATTTGGCAATTGATTAAACAAGCTATATAATTAATTCACTTATAAAATGTTGATTGTAATAAATATTGGAAATACTAGAATTTTATGTGCTTCTGTTATAGAAGAACAAGTTAAAAGCAAAGTTTATTTTTATACTCACTCAGAAATTTCACAGTTAAAGAAATTTTTAAGTAAATGTAATAAAGAGGAGAGTCTTCAAGGAATAATAATTAGTTCAGTAGTGCAAAATGCAACTAAAATAGTTGCTGAATTTATTGAGAGTAATTTAAATATAGAACCTTTAATAGTTAAATATTCTCATTTAAGAGATATATTAAAGCTAGATGTCGATAATCCTAAAAATTTAAGCTCCGATAGAATAGGAAATATTATAGGAGCTCAGAAACATTATGGCAAGGGCTTAATTATAGTAGATATGGGTACAGCAACAATTTTTGATGTTGTTGATCACTCGGGAGTATATATTGGAGGAGTTATTACCCCTGGAATGTTAAGTCAATTTGATACTTTATCTTCGAATACAATGCTTGTGCCTGAAGCGGAAAAAATTAGTAAACCAAATAAATTAATTGCTAAAAACACTATAAATGCGATAAAATCAGGTATTTTTTGGGGCTATATTTGTATGGTAGAGGGTATAGTTGCGCGTATTCAAGAAAATACAAATCAACCTTTGAAGGTTGTAGCTACAGGTGGAGTTCTTTCATTAGTGCTAGACGAAATTACAAAAATAGATTATAAAGATTCAGATTTATTAATAAAAGGTTTAATTGAAATATATAGATTAATTGGAAAAAAATATGACCCTAAACTTAAATGAATATAAAGAAAATCTCTTATTCCTGCCGCTTGGTGGAGCAGGAGAAATTGGTATGAATTTTAATATGTACCATTATAAAGGAAAATGGATAATTGTTGATTGTGGTGCAGGATTTGCAGATGATCACTTGCCTGGTATTGATATGATGGTTGCAGATCTGACTTTCATCAGGCAACATAAAGCAGATGTAATTGGCTTAATACTTACTCATGCGCATGAAGACCATGTGGGGGGTGTGCAATATCTATGGAATGAGCTTGAATGCCCTATCTATGCTACAACTTTTACAGCTAATTTTTTAAAAAATAGGCTTAGAGAATATCATTTTCATAAAAATATTAAAATTAATACTGTAGAACCTGGTTCTAAAATAGTATTAGAGCCGTTTTCTATTGAGATGGTGCATTTAACCCACTCAGCGCCAGAGATGCAAGCTTTAATGATCCGCACTGCAGTCGGCAATGTTCTCCATACTGGAGACTGGAAATTTGACCCAGATCCGGTAGTTGGACATCTCTCAGATGAAGCATTGCTGAAAAAATATGGTGAAGAAGGTGTAACTGCACTGGTTTGTGACTCTACCAATGTATTCAACCCTGGTGTTTCTGGCTCAGAGGGTGATCTTCGTAAAAGCCTTGTCGATATTATCGCGGGTTGTCCCAAAATGGTGGTAGTAACTACTTTTGCTTCTAACCTTGCAAGGATTGATACTCTTGTCCATGCAGCTGAACAAGCAGGAAGAAAAGTAGTGTTAACTGGAAGAAGCCTTCATAGGATTTATGAGGCTGCGCAACAAAGTGGGTATTTGCTTGATGCAAAACCATTTGTTGATGAGCGAGATATAAGTAGATATAAAAGAGAAGAACTTTTAGTTATTGCAACAGGTTGTCAAGGTGAGCCCCTTGCTGCAACATCAAAGATGGCGACAAACATCCATAATTCAATTAAACTAGCACCTGGGGATACTGTAATATTTTCTTCTAAAATTATTCCAGGAAATGATAAAAGAATATATAGGTTATTCAATATTTTCGTTAAAAATAAAATTGAAGTTATAACTGAGAGAGACCATTTTGTTCACGTTTCAGGCCACCCATCTGTAGATGAGCTTAAGCGTATGTATGATTTAGTAAAGCCGAAAGTAGCAATACCTGTACATGGTGAATTAGTCCATATTCATGAACATGCAAAGCTTGCGCGTAAATGGGGGGTAAAACATGCAATTGAAGTAGAGAATGGGGTTGTTGTAAAAATAGATGAACACCAGCCACAAGTTTTAGGTAAAGTTCATTCAGGTTATCTTGGTATTGATGGTAATTACTTACTGCCAATTGATTCACCAGTAATTAAAATGAGAAGGCGTCTTCGTGAATCAGGTATTATTGTGATTACCGTACTTTTCAATAAAAATGGTGCGCTTGCAGCAAGGCCAGTTATTTCAGCACCTGGATGCTTAGATAGAGAAGATGATGCACAGATGTTAATTATTTTGCGTGACTTAATTGTTGAAGAGATAAATAACTCTACTAAAGCAGGTAAGAGACAAAGAATTAAGTCTGACAGCGTAGAAAACGTTGTAAGAGGTGTTGTACGTAGATTTATTAAAACTGAAATAGGTAAGTCTCCTTCTATTGATGTTAATGTAGAATATTTAAACTAGAACGATGAAAATTGTGGATTGGCGTTGTTGAAGCTAAAAATTTAAGCCCTCATGTACGTTTAGTACATTTCGGTCTTAAATTTTTACCTTCGCCTAGCTCTCCACAATTTTGATTCGTTCTTTAGTGGAAAGCGAAATATTTTGATCCACGCAATAATGCCGTCTCTTCATGACGAATGAGTAAAAAAATAGGGGGGATACTCTCTAAAGTTTAAGTTATTAAAAATATTATTATTATGAACAAAGATCGAGAAGATATAGCTTATACTGCAAAAACTCATATTAGTTGTTCAGGCACAGATGAGTTAACAGATCATCCAACCATATATCTTGAAATAGATAAAAATATTAGAGAACTAGCTTGTCCATATTGTAATAGGTTGTTTAAGCTTACAGAATAGGTTTTAGGGATTTAAGTTTAATTTTAAATCCCTTTTATTAATTTTAAGAGTAATAGTTTCGAAGGCTCTACCATTCTAATTACTCATTTCTCCTACTACATCAACTTCCTGCTTATAACTTGAGGAAATTTCCTCAAGTAATGCAATATCTTTAATCTCTAACTTTTCCTTAAAATTATCTGAAATAAAGAAGTCTTTTATAGCTTGTTCTCTAACTATCTCACCATCAAGATTATTATTAATTATTCCTGTAATAGATAAAATATTTTTGGTTATATAATAATCTATAGCCTCAGTACACGGTAGAAGAGTATTATTATACTCTTCTATTTCCTCGCTTAAAATTATATTGTTTCCAGACTCATCCTTAATTATCTCTGTTATCTTTTCTATTATTGGTTTTATTTCTCTCTGATAGAAAAGAAGAAGCGAGTAATTAGAGGCGCAAGGTTTAGTATCGTCTGCTATAATTTTGTTAATATAATTAATAAAGTCAATTATTGGCTTATTCAAATAGGTATAAGGGTTATGATCATTATTAGTGGATATTGCATTTTTTAATGTTTGCTTTAAAAGCTTATAACCTTGCTTCTCTATATATAATCCTTTAAGGTTCATTTCATGCAATACAGAATACGCTGTGCATAACAAGCCTTCATTCTTAGCTATATCAATTGGTTTATAGCCGAGCTTATTTTTTGCTAACAAATCTGAGCCGAAATTCAATAGTTCTTCAATTAGAAATATTGACCTTGGTTTAGAGCATGCTATATGGAGCGCGGTATCACCATTGTAATTTTGTACATTTACATTAATGCCATGTTTTATAAGCTCGCGTGCAATATTATTATGTTCTTTTAGGCATGCTATATGTAGTGCGGTATTACCCTCTTTAGTTTGTAGATCTAGCTCTGGTTTTGAATGTTTAAATGAAGAAACAATATAGGAAAAAAAATTGACAATAAAACTTAATAAGCTGAATTCTTTAGAACTCTCTTCTACCTTATTCAATAAAACCTTTACAATATCTCCTTTACCAAGTAGGGTCGCATAATGTAAAGGTGTCATATGATTAATTTCTTCCGAATCACGTAATGTTGACCAAGTGTAAAGAATTTTTGTTGAAGCATTATATTTCATCAATAATTTAATAGCTTCTATGTTACCTGCTTTAATGAAAGAATGGTAGAAAGGCATAGAACTATCCCAACTATTGTTAATATTTGCCCCATGCGTGAGTAGAATTTTTATTCTCTCTTCATCACCGATTTGAAATGCTTCATAAAGTTCTGTAGCTCTCTGGGTGTGATAACTATCACCCATCCAATCTTTCTCACTATATTTTTGTTTCATAATTTTAATCCTCCCTTATTTTTACATTTACAAAATTTTGTTGTTAGACATTACCTTAAAATAGCGCTAGTTGGTATATAGACCTATTTTTATAGTATTTAATAATCATTTTTAAAAGTCAAATAAACTTATTAATAATCCCTTGCTAATCTGCTTATATTCAAGGGTCTTAGCGCTTTATTACAATATAATTTTTATTAAAGAGGGGTTGCAGTAATAGAATTTTATTCTCTTAAGGATAGAATTAAAATAATTTATATTATAAGATCTTATCTTACTCGCTCAAAATATCCAACTACCTCTAAATGTGGATTCCAGTAAAATTGATCTACAGGGGTAACTTCAATCACCTGATAACCGCCGCTGATTAATATCTTTGCATCTCTTGCAAATGTTTCAGGGTTACATGAAATATAGATAATTCTTTCTATATTACTTTTGCTTAATTCGGCGCATTGCGCTTTTGCTCCTGCACGTGGCGGGTTAATAACGCAGAAATCATATAAATTAAGCTCTTGTGAATTTAATGGTGATTTAAATAAATCTCTCATCATATTTTTTATTGAGCGGTTACTTTCATTTGTAGCTTGCTGTAGAGCGCTCAAAGCAGCAGTATCAGATTCATAAGCATGTACTTCGGCATATTTGCTTAAAGGTAAGGTAAAAGTTCCTCGACCGCAAAATAGATCAACAATTTTTTTAGGCAGGCTACTGCTTTGCAAATATTCGATAATTTTATCGCTTAAAATTTTATCTGACAGGTCACTTGATTGTAAAAAACATTTTGCATTAACCTCAACTTTAATATTATCAAATAATACATAAGGCGTTGTTATATCAACTATGATGACACTTCTGTTATTATAACTATAGGTTAAGCGTATGATTTTATATTTAATAGCAAAAATATTGAAGATCTCTAATTTGTCTTTATTAAAGTTCCATTGTTCCTTTCCTTCAATTAATATATCAATGCCATTATCTGCTTGTGTTAGAAATATCTGGATTTTCTCTTGAGGTTTTAAAACTTCTATTAAAATATTTTTTAATGCCGGAATCAATTGAGATAATTCAGTTGAGAGAGCGGGGCATTCTTCAATATTAATAATTTGATGTGAGTGGAACCTCTTAAATCCTAGATATATTTGATCATTCTTCTTAATTGCTTCAAAATTTGCTCTGCGGCGGTGTCCAGGTGGGATTGTAATAAGGTCATTAATGATTGTTTCTATATTTGCACTAGAGAGAGTATTCTTCAATTGTTTCAATTTAAATTCTCTATAAGCTTCTTCATTTAAATGCTGCAGCAGGCAACCGCCACATGCGCCAAAATATTTACAAGGTGGAGACACTCGCTCTAAAGATTCGGTGATTATTTCTTTTAATATAAAATTAGTTTGTGCTCGGTACTCATGTCTTTCAAAGCTAACCTCTTCACCTGGTAATGTATTGGGGAGTAAAACTTCTCCAATGTTGGTTCTTCCAACCCCCAAACCTTGGTTATTTAGGTGCTTAATTGTGCATTTACTTTGTTCAGTTATAGCCATTTATTCGTGTTATTTATGCAAGCCTACAAAGATACTTTAAAACTAGCATTAGTCAATTATATCATTATATGTATGTGATTAAATTGATATAATATTTAGATAAGTTTAATAAAACAAAATAAATATAATATATTCTTTGACTATAATGTTGTTACAAGATAAAATTTGCGTAAGTAGATTTAGTTAATAGTTTAACGAAATAATCATAATTAAAGACATACTTAACTATGGATTATAGCGTTTCTATCAAAATTAGAAATAAATTAGAGAGGATAATAATATGTCTAATTATGTAAGGCAATTTTCAAATAGAGGTCTAATAATAAGTGTAATTGCAGTAATCTTATTTGCTTTTATTCTGAAGAAATCAGTAAGTAGCTCAAATAATGTTACTTCAAATACTATTGATAAAACAGAGATCCAAGAGATAGTTAAAAATTACATTTTGAATAACCCTGATGTTATTATCGCGTCACTTGAAGATATGCAAAAGCGTAAAATCCAAGAGATGAAGGAGAAGGTTAGCTCATTAATCCAAGGCAAAAGACCTGAGTTAGAAAATTCTCCCAACTCTCCTTTTTTTGGTAATGATAAGGGGGATATAGTTATAGTTGAATTCTTTGATCATAATTGTGGCTATTGCAAAAAAGCTAATAATATCTTAAATGAAATTGTTGCAGCAGATGAAGGTGTAAAAGTTATATTAAAACCATTACCTATTCTTGGTGAGTCTTCAGAATATGCAGCAAAATTTGCACTTTCTTTATATAATACAAGACCAGACAAGTTCAAAGCGTTTCATAATGACATGATGAACCTTTCAAGCTTTAATAAAGAAGCTCTTATTAATCTCTGCGAAAAACATGAGCTTGAATATACCGCGATTGAGGATGGAATGGATAAGCCAGAAGTAAAAGATGAGCTACAAAAGATAAGAGACCTTGCTATGGAAATTGAAATTAATGGTGCGCCAGCTTTTATTATTAATGGTGAGCATTATTCTGGTTTACTTGAATATTCAAGACTACAGGATATTATTAAAAATATTAGGGCAAAAGTTAAGTCTTAATAGAATATTAATAATTTTAAGCGACAATAGGAGGAATGAAAATTCCTCCTTTTTTATTTGGAGCACTATTTATGATAAAAAGAGCATTCGACTTTTTAGGCTATCCCCAAACTGAGCCTTCCTTTGAAGAAACCTATAAAAAAATCAAGATTAATAAAAATATAACTAGGCAAAATAAGAAAGATATAAATTATTTAAAAAAATCTACAGGTGAAACTTTGCTAAGCCATGCAGTCAAGAATAGTGATAAAGCCATGGTAAAGCTTCTCCTTGAGCATGGTGAAGATGTTAATGAACTAAACCATCAAGGAGAATCGCTCTTACATTTGAATCTCAAAACAATAATAGAAAAAGACTTTTCAACAGAATACAGATTACACGACTGCAGTCCTCTCACTGATCGAGGCATAAAGGGTTTATGTCATATAAAAACTTATAAACTTACATTAGGTTTAAATAACTATCAACTTCTTCAGAACAAGCTTACAAATACAGGAAAAGATTTAAGCACTTATCTTGAAATAAATAAATTATTACTGGATCATGGAAGTAACATTAATCATCAGGATAAAAAAGGCAATACAATTGCACATTATTTCGTTGAGTTTGGACTTGGAGCTCTAATAGAAGAATTATTAAATGGGAGGGAGCTAGATTATAATATTAAGAATTCTGTCCATAAGACGCCATTGCTAATAGCCATAGATCGTAATGATTCGATTGCAGCAGCAAAGCTTATAGAGGTAACTAATATTGCGGATCTTCCAGAAGAATATAATGAGGATTTTGAAATAATGTTAGACAGTTTAAAATTTGGAGCAACAAAGAATGATCCAGATATCCGCATAGCAATTAATTTATTTGTTGGAGCGATGGAAAAAATTATAAGCAATAATTTAGATCTTTTAAGTATAAAGCCTCTTATTGAATATTACATTTCTTCAATAAAACCCTGCTTAAAAAATTCAATGACTGAAATATATATAGATGCTTCAAAGAGAAAAGTAGGAGAAGAAAAGATTACTAAAGCTGATTTTAACCCTATAAATATTATAAACAAGCTAAATAAAGCTTATTATAAATATCAAATTACGAAAGATTCAATGGATATTGAATCAGATATATATGATACTATAAATTTTTCAGGTGAAATGGTGTTAGACTAAAACAGCGTGGAGATTTCATAAGAGATCGCTCTGCTTCTCTAAAGCCTTGCTCGGCTTATAACAAGGAAGCTTATAACTCTTACATCCTCTTAAAGCCAATTTTGGTTATTCGTTAAAAATTATTGGTATATCAAGAGGATATAATAAAGAAAAAAATTTCATTTAGCATGGTTTAATAGATTTTTTCTTAATTTTCTGAAGGAATGGAGAAGTTGCATTGCAGAGCAAAATCCCTGCAAGCGTTTAATTACAATATTCAAATAATTCAGCAAGTCCTATAGTCCCTAAACCATTATCTTCACTAGTAAATGAACAAGTTTTGCTAATCTCTACATTACTTGTAGCGGAAGTCATATCTGTATTTTTATTTTGTTCTGTCGTATTGTTGCTTTCAACTATCGTAGATGTTGAGCAAGTATTCTCAAAGATTTCTTTAAAAAGATTTTCAATTTTTTCGTTAAATTCGTTTATCAAATGCTCCTTTTTAGCAAACTCTTCTACGGTTGAGCGATGTTTTACAGGTTTCCCATAAATTGTTGGCCCATCAAACCCTTCTGTTCTTTGAAAATTTTCTGTAACTACAAGTTTATATTTTTTAGGGTGCTTAATTTTTAACACTTTATTACTGTTCACTTTATCTAAAACTACTTCTTCTATCATATATACTCCTATAATTTGTTAAACTATATTTCTTCATTTATAGGGGTATTTACCCCTTTAAGTTTAGAAAATTGTTCCTCGTTATGGATTTGAGGAAAATTAAATGAATCCAACCCGAATTCGGATAAGGTAAATGTCGGAAAATCAGAATGTTTTTTAGAGGTTTTTTTATTGCTAGAAAGCTTTTTTGGCGTAGGTTGTGAATGCTTCCTTGCAAAATAACAAATCACCTGATCAATATCAAACATATAAATACCTATAAAACACTTAAAAAAATTTAGAAAAGGGATTTTAAATAATTTGATATAATTTGTCTAGTATTTTTAAACAAACGCTTAAGCGTTTATTTAAAAAAATATGTAAATATAAATACGAAATTATTCACTATGCTCTACTAACATCCCACCGATAAATCGCCCATGAATAACATAATTTTCATCTAAATCATTATAAAGATTATATTGTATAACCTTGTGCTTATCATATGTATAAGCAGTTTTCCATTCCCCATCTTCAAATTTACTAACTACATATGGACCTACTTTTAAAGGGGTAAGTTTATCTTTGTTCTTTGGATTATAATTTTTTTTAGGTTTTGAATGACTACGTCCCATAATGTTCTCCATTAAAATAATTATTATATTTATGGCGCTACAAGTTTATGTTAGAAACTATTATTTCCTAATTTAAGCTTGTATATGCCAATCATAATAGCTCTCTCACATTAAAAATTTATTAATTGCTTAAGAGCTATTTTGTGATTTTTTATTTATGCTAAGTTTCTCACGACTCGATGTAAAATACTGCCGTTTTTGAGATATTCAATCTCATTATCGGTCAGTACTGCAGCTGTGAGTTTAATAACTTCCTCACTGCCATCTTTTCTTTTGATTTTACATTCGACAGTAGATTTAGGCTTTAAATTGCTATCAAGGTTAGTAAAACTAAATTCTTCATCCCCTGTAAGTTTTAAATCCTTTCTAGTCATACCATTTGTGAAGGTAAATGGAAGGACTCCCATCCCAACTAGATTAGAGCGGTGAATTCTTTCAAAGCTTTCAGCAATAACAGCTTTAATGCCAAGAAGACGTGTACCTTTTGCTGCCCAATCGCGTGAAGAGCCAGTACCATATTCTTTACCTGCAATTACTACAAGCGGTTGGTTTGCTGCTTTATATTTTTCAGCTGCATCAAAAATACTCATTTGCTCAGCTGTTGGTAGGTATTTTGTAACACCGCCTTCAATACCAGCACAAAGTTCATTTTGTATGCGAACATTAGCAAATGTTCCACGCATCATAACTTCATGATTACCACGTCTTGCACCATATGAGTTGAAATCTACCTGCTGTACACCTCTATCAAGAAGATATTTTGCAGCAGGACCAGATTTTGCAATATCACCAGCTGGAGAAATATGGTCAGTTGTAATCGAATCACCGAAAATTCCAAGAATTTTTGCTGAGTTAATATCAGCAATTTTTCCTTTGTCTTTGGTTATACCTTCAAAATATGGCGGGTTATTAATATAAGTGCTATTTAAATTCCAGCTATAGTTAGAAGATTCAGGCACTTTTATATTTTGCCAAACTTCATCACCTTTAAATACATCAGCATATTTAGCGCTAAACATAGCAGCATCAATTTTAGAACATGCTGCATTAATCTCTTCAGTAGTAGGCCAAATATCTTTCAGGAACACATCCTTACCAGATTTATCTTTACCAATTGCATCTTTATAAATATCGATATTTACACTTCCAGCTATTGCATAAGCAACAACAAGGGGAGGGGATGCTAGATAATTTGCTCTAATATGTGGATGAATTCTACCTTCAAAATTTCTATTGCCAGATAATACTGAAGCTACAACTAACTTATTAGAAGTAATTGTTTCTTCAATTGCAGCATCAATAGGGCCAGAATTCCCAATACAAGTAGTGCAACCATAACCAACTAAATTAAAGCCAAGATTATCTAAATAATTATCAAGACCATTTACTTTTAAATATTCTGTTACAACTTTAGAACCTGGAGCAAGAGATGCTTTGACCCATTCTTTTTTAGTTAGCCCTAGCTCTGATGCTTTTTTGGCTACTATCCCTGCTGCAACCATTACAAACGGGTTTGAAGTGTTGGTACAGCTAGTAATTGCTGCAATCACCACATCACCATGGCCAATTGCTGAAGTTAAGCCCTTAATTGCATATTTTTTTGTTTTATCAGTATCACCTTTTGCAAGGGACGGTAAATCTTTCTCAAAAGCATAAGGAACTTGTGAAAGGCTAACTCTATCTTGTGGTCTTTTCGGCCCTGCTAGTGAAGGTTCAACTTTGGCAAGATCAAGTTCTAAAATATCTGTATAAACTGCTTCAGGAGAATTATCCTCTCTCCATAGACCTTGCTCTTTTGCATATTTTTCTACCAGCTCAATACGATGAGCATCACGTGCGCTTAATTTTAAATATTTTATTGATTCATTATCAAGTGGGAAGAAGCCACAAGTCGCACCATATTCAGGAGCCATATTTGCAATAGTTGCTCTATCAGCCAGAGGCAAATGTGAAAGACCTTCGCCAAAAAATTCAACAAATTTTCCAACTACACCTTTCTTACGAAGCATTTCTGTAACTGTCAGTACTAGATCTGTTGCTGTGATGCCTTGAGGAAGTTTACCTTTAAGTCTAAAGCCAACAACTTCAGGAATGATCATTGGCAGCGCCTGACCAAGCATTGCAGCTTCAGCTTCAATTCCGCCAACGCCCCAACCAAGGATTGAAAGGCCATTAACCATAGTTGTATGGCTATCTGTTCCAACAAGTGTGTCGGGATAAGCAAATGTTTGCCCGTCTGATTCGCCAGTCCATACTACTTGAGCTAGATATTCTAAATTTACTTGGTGGCAAATCCCTGTTCCAGGAGGTACTACTCTAAAATTTGTAAAAGCTTTTTGTCCCCAACGTAGAAACTCATAACGCTCATTATTTCTTTGCATTTCAAGATCAACATTGCGCTTGAAAGAATCTTTCGCGCCGGCATAATCAACTTGTACAGAATGGTCAATTACAAGGTCAACCGGTATTAGCGGATTAATATTGACTGGATTGCCACCAAGCTTTTTTACAGCATCTCTCATTGCAGCCAAATCCACCACAGCAGGTACGCCGGTGAAATCTTGCATTAAAACACGTGCAGGCATGAAAGCAAGTTCAGTATCTGATTTTTTATTTGCTATCCAATCTTTAAAAGCTTCAAGAGTATTTTTGTCAATATTGACCCCGTCTTCAAAGCGAAGAGCATTTTCAAACAATACTCTAAGTGAGTAAGGAAGATTATCTAATTTAAAGCCAAGCTTATCTGCTGCTTCTTTTAAATTATAATAAGAGTAAGTTTTATCACCTACTTTTAATTGCTTTAATACGTTTAAACTATCAGTACTTTTAAATTTCATATTTTATGCCCTTTGATCCTATTGCAAAACATTACTTAATATGTTAACTATATGTTATTAAAACGACAAGCTTTTGTTCAAAAACACCATACATATTTTTTATCACCGTTGAAATTATAATGATACTGACACTTGAAAATATATCCTTAAACGCACACAATAGTGTCTTATTTTCAGATATTTCATTCACTTTGCTCTCTGGAAGTGTGACAATATTACGTGGTGCAAATGGGGTTGGTAAAACAACATTACTACGAATGATTGCAGGTATTGTAAAACCCACTACAGGAAAGATACTTATAAATAATACTGATGTAAATCAAATAGCAAAGCCATATGTAAATTATATTGGGCATAATCTTGCAATAAAACATGAGCTTACTGTGCTTGAAAATATTCAAAGAGCGGCAGAGAGTTATAATTCACTTGAAAGGGTAGGGGCTGCTATACATTATTTCGGGTTAAAAGATGTTGCTTTTGAGAAATGTTATAAACTCTCTGCAGGTAATCAAAAAAAAGTTGCTTTAAGTAGATTGCTTGCTTGTAACGCAAAGATTTGGCTACTAGATGAGGCTGAAACAAACTTAGATGAAGAGAATAAAAAGCTTCTTGCTAATTGTATTTATTCGCAAACTGCAAATGGTGGGATAATTATTTCTACAACACATATAAAGGAAAACGCCTATATTAAGGGACAAGAAATAAGGTTAGGGGATTTTGTAAAATGATATTTTCTAATCTGCGCCAAGAGTTTATAAATCATTTTAGAATTTATAATAGTTTTTCTTATCTATTTCTTTTTTTAATATTTAGCTCTATTTGCATGGTTTTTATCATACCAAAAGATCTGATCTCACAACAAGCTCCTGCAATGTTATTTATGATTTTACCAATTGCCCAAATCAGCAATACAAATGCTATATTCCAACAAGATTATAGAGATGGTACTCTTGAGTTTAAGCTTGTAACCACAAGTTCAGATAATATTGCAATTACTAAATTTTTAGCATTAAATATAATAAGCTTTGCGGTGATAATTTTGATTATGCCTCTTTTTTCTTTATTATATTCTATAGATTTATATTCGAGCATTAAATATAGCTTAATATATTGCTTAATGATATTTTATGTAAATGCATTTACTGTTTTAATTAGTGCGATACAAGTTTATTTTGGCTCTGCATGTAATTTTATAGCGACGCTAATTTTTCCTTTGATAATACCGGGAATTATATGTGGGGTTTTAAGTATATTTGAAGTGCAGACATATATTATATATTTAAAGCTTTTGTTAGGGCTGAATCTAATTTTAATACCGCTTATTATAATTATGGTATCTTATTTAATTAGGAATATTTACAACATTTAACTAGAAATTACACAGGCGAAACAGTAAATTTCTTTCTAGCGGATAATAAATATTATAGCTTTAAGTATTGCAACGTAAATAATAAAGATATTATGATGGATTTATTTGGTAGCCCAACTCGTATTGCTGGAAACATGGTTAAAGGTTTAATGAAGAATCCGTTAGCTCTAGTTGTCTATGGGTTTTTCTCCAAATGGTATCTTATTATAGCTGTTACAAGTATGATTGTGGTTTACTGGGTTTATACTGGTCTTAAGGATGCGGGTGTAATTGATAAAGCAGAAGTTATAATCATTAAAGCTTTAAATGATAGTAAATCAATTGCTCAAAATTGCACCCCACTTATTGCTGATATACCGGCTTTATGGCAATGTGTAAATAATCCTCCAGCTTATAGACAATTTACCAAGGAAGATTTAGAAAAAATAAAACAACAAGCGAAAGAATCGAGTCAATTAAGTGGAGATGGAGAGCTAGATGAGCTTATAAATCCTTATCAAGATAATGAGCCTGTGGAATAAAATTATTGCTTGACTTGAGCGACCTTGAATATAATATGTCAGAATTAGAATTGGAGATATAAATAGTATGTCAACTGACTCTCAGAACGAACAGAACAACGGAACTACAAGAAGAGATTTCATGGTTCTTGCTGCAAGTAGTACAGCTGCAGTAGGAGCCGCTTGTGCGCTCTGGCCAATGGCAGATTCACTTAACCCTTCTGCAGATGTGCTTGCGCTTTCTTCAATTGAAGTTGATTTAAGTGCTGTGCAACCAGGTCAAGCTATTACAGTTAAATGGCGCGGCAAACCTATATTTATCAAGCACCGTACCAAGGAAGAAATAGACGAGGCAAGGAATGTAGAGTTAAGCGCTCTAATAGATCCTGAAAAGGACGAAGAGCGTGTAAAACCTGGACGCGATCAGTGGCTTGTAACTATTGGTATTTGCACTCATCTTGGCTGTGTTCCAATTGGTAATAAAGGTGATTATGAAGGTTGGTTTTGCCCATGCCATGGTTCTCACTATGATACATCAGGCAGAATTAGAAAAGGTCCTGCGCCAAAAAATTTAGAAGTGCCTGTATATGAATTTTTATCTGATTCTAAGATTAAAATAGGATAATATAAGTAGTTTAGAAGGACTAAAAAATATGAGTGAACTTAAACAAGATCAACAATGTGCAAGCAAAAAAAACTCAATCATTGAGTGGATTGATTATAGACTACCTATCTTTTCATTTTTAAAACATACAGCGGAATATAGAGCTCCAAGAAACCTAAGTTACCTTTGGAATATGGGGTCGATAGCAGGTCTTGCGTTGGTGATACAAATTATAACAGGTATTGTTCTTGCGATGCATTACACGCCACATGTTGATCACGCTTTTGATAGTGTTGAGCGTATTATGCGTGATGTTAATTATGGTTGGCTTATCCGTTATATGCATGCAGTTGGTGCATCTATGTTTTTTGTCTCAGTTTATATTCATATGTTTAGAAGCCTTTATTATGGTTCTTATAAAGCCCCTCGTGAACTTCTTTGGCATTTTGGGTTATTATTATTTCTGGCTATGATGGCGACAGCCTTCATGGGATATGTTCTACCTTGGGGACAAATGAGCTATTGGGGAGCAACTGTAATTACTAACCTATTTTCAGCGATTCCATTAGTCGGACAAAGTATAGTTACATGGCTATGGGGTGGATTTTCAGTTGATAATCCGACATTAAATAGATTTTATGCCCTACATTATTTGCTGCCATTTATCATTGTTGCTTTAACTATGCTGCATGTAATTGCACTTCATCAGCATGGATCAAATAATCCGAAAGGTATTGATGTAAAAAGTGAGAAGGATACAATCCCATTCCACCCTTATTATACTGTAAAAGACTTTTTTGGTTTTGGTGTATATTTCCTTATATTTGCTTTCTTTATTTTTTATGAGCCAAATTATTTAGGCCATCCAGATAATTATATTCCAGCAAATCCGCTTGTAACACCCGCACATATTGTGCCTGAATGGTATTTCTTACCTTTTTATGCAATTCTTCGCGCTGTGCCATCTAAGCTTGGGGGAGTAATATTGATGTTTGCATCAATTATGATTTTATTCTTCCTTCCATGGATTGACCGCTCATTGGTTAGAAGTGCAAATTACCGTCCAATGTTTAAAATTGCATTTTGGGTATTTTTGGCTGATACGCTGCTTCTTGGTTATATTGGTAGCCAGCTTCCAGAAGAGCCATTTATTACCATCGGAAGAATTGCAACTTTATATTATTTTGCGCATTTTTTAGTGATAATACCGCTAATTTGTAGATTTGAAAAAACTCTACCTTTGCCAGAATCTATAGCATAATTTGAGGTTAGAATGAAAATGAAGATTATAACAAATATTTTAGCCCTAATATTATTTAGCTTAACTTTAAATAGCGCTTATAGCTCAGGAGACGAGCTTCATCCGAAACAAATGCAATGGCCTTTCCAAGGCGCATTTGGTACAATTGATAGGCAGGCTGCGCAACGAGGCTTCCAAGTTTACAAGGAAGTTTGTTCTACTTGCCATTCCTTAAATAAGCTTGCCTATAGAAACTTAAAACAAATTGGTTTTAGTGAAGCTGAAGTTAAAGAAATAGCAAAGGCTTATAGTGTAAAAGATTATAATGATGTAGGTGAGTTAGTTGAAAGGCCTGCAAGAATCTCTGATAAGTTTGTGCCACCTTATGCAAATGAAGCAGCAGCTCGTGCTGCAAATAATGGTGCCTATCCAGTTGATTTATCTTTAATCGTAAAGGCTCGTCACGATGGAGCCAACTATTTATATTCAATTTTAACTGGTTACACCGAAGCGCCAAAAGATTTTCATTTAATGGATGGTTTAAGCTATAATCCATTCTTCCCTGGTCGCCAAATCGCTATGCCAGCGCCACTTGTTGCGGGGCAAGTTGAATATATGGACGGTACTCAAGCAACAGTTGAACAAATGTCAAGAGATGTAGTTGTATTCCTGCAATGGGCAGCAGAGCCTGAGATGGAGCATAGAAAATCCCTTGGTTTAAAAGTAATGATTTACCTTTCAATCTTTACTGTACTCTTCTTTATCGCTAAAAACCGAATCTGGGCACAGTTGAAGTAATAAAAAATATTTCAAGAATGACAAAGATAAATTTTATCTCTTGTCATTCTATAAGCTTAAAACATCGTTAATCTCGCTTGTCGCATCATACCCAAGAACGCTTATTGGCTGTACTTCAATAGAGGCATTAGGGTTATTTTCGGAAGTATTATTTGAATAATACCTATCATATACAGCTTTCCTTTCCTGATAGTAACTTTGACCAGTAGGTGAGATAAAACTCACTAGATATTCTAATATCTCATTAGGTGCTTTAGCCTCAGAGGATTCTTCATTATAAAAGAAGCTCCCTGGTTGCACTATATGAAACAATATGACTGCAATTTGTTGCATTGAATATTCTATGATTTTAGGACATTTAGTCGTTATTTCAGCATGTAAATTTTTTGATAAAAAGTCTTTATAGAGATTATCTCTTAAGTTATTTATTATAGCGTTCGTAGCATCTTTAGAACAATTTTTTAGTTTATTGTTGATTTTACTTATGGCAAGATCAGTTAATTCATAAGGAAAATCATGTCGAGATGCTTCTGGTGTAGAAGAAGTATTTGTTTGTATTTCGTTATCGCTAATTATTTTATTTATATACTCTTGAACTGAGACAAGTTTAAGTATTTCTTCATTCGTTACCATCCTCTTCTGTTTTTTAGGCATAGGATCTACTCCTTGCCCAATCAAATATTTAACCAATGAAGGGTTGTTCTCAAAAGCCATACGTAACAGAGGTGACCACCCAGCTACCGCTGTTATATTCATAGTTTCAATAGAGGTGCCATGTGCTACAAGATATTTTACCATCTCAGCGTTATTGTTATTAATTGCCATAGAGAAAGGTGACCAACCATATTGATTAACTTTATTTATAGTTTTAACTGTTGCACCATGTTCAATAAAATACTTAACCATATCAAGATTGTTGTGTTTCGCTGCCCATAAAAGAGGCGACCAGCCGCAAATATCAGTTTTATTTATACTATGGCTATTATTTGGGTATTCTTCTATAATGAACCTAACAAGATTATAATTACCATATCTTGCTGCTGCTTGAAGAGCTCTTTGACCCTCACTATCTCTATAATCTAAATCTGCACCTCTTTCTATTAAGTCTGCAACTAAAGTTATATTGTCTCCGTTTGCTTTAACAGCGTATATCAAAGCTTTATCTAATATTTCTTGATTCATGGGTTTGTAATAATAAGATTAATATTTTTATAATGATATTAATCTTATGTATAAGCAGTAAAGAAAAAAGGATTTTCTATAGTTTGAATTCTTAACTGGAGTGATATTTTACTATATAATTTATATCTAATCGTTAGTAAGGAAGAGAACTTATAAATATAAATAGGGGGAGAGGATCAAGGAGCTCACTCTCGGGCTTGAGCAGAGACCATATAGACTTCCTAGGTAATGACATTACGGAGAAGGGAGCATCGAAAAAACAAAAAACATAGGGGTGCGCCTAAAGGGCATCATGAGCAGAGCTAGGCTTTAGACGTGCGTGGCGATCCAGTTAAAATATCTAAATAAAAAATTTTCTCTTTTCCCCCTTAGTGTTAGCATTTTTTTCTCTATTATGTGCAGTTGGTATACCAATAATTTTTAACTAATAGCCAAAAAAAGGGGGAGTACCCCAATGGTGTCATTCCGTACCAGTGAAAAGCTTTATTTATAAAGCTTTGAACGGCGGATACGGAATCCAGGAAGACATTTTGTCAAACCTTCAAGTTTGACACTAAATTGATTAATTTAACTGGATCCCCTCCTCCGAGGGGATGACAAAAAAACAGGGGGGTGTCCACCGCATCGTCATGAGCTAAGCGAAAGCGTAAGCTGGAGCGCGGCAAGTCCTGAGAATCAAGCGGAGCTTGATAGTATATTGACTTATTTGACCTGGATCGCCACGA